>JAUSQB010000367.1 GCA_030652715.1 Rugosibacter sp. | reverse complement strand
CTTTGAAAACAAAGCCACGCTGGAATCCGAAATGGCCGCCGCCGCCGCTGGCGGTGTGACACGGCTGGCCTGCCCGCCCGACACCGATCCGGTGCTGGATGAACCCGGCCTGGTTGAAATGCTCACGCACCGGGCGCGCTTGCCTGAATTCGCCCATGTGCATCCGATCGGTGCGCTGACCGTGCAACTGGCCGGGAAAAAACTCACCGAAATGGCAGAGCTCAGCGAAGCAGGCTGCGTCGCTTTCGGCCAGGCGAATCAAGCCATTGTTGATACGCAAGTGTTGCTGCACGCCATGAACTATGCGGCCACTTTTGATTTTCCTGTCTGGCTGCAAGCACAAGACCCGTTTCTTGCCCAACAAGGTGTCGCACACGATGGTGAAATAGCCGCACGACTGGGACTGACCGGCATTCCTGTGGCAGCGGAAACCATTGCGCTGGCCACGCTGTTGCAGTTAGCACGTGAAACCGGCGTGCGCCTGCACGTGACGCGAATTTCCTCTGCGGCAGGCATCGACATGATCGTTGCTGCCCGCGCGGCAGGCATTGCTGTCACCTGCGATACCGCCGTGCATTACCTGCACTTATGCGACCACGATATTGGCTTCTTCAATCCGCATGCGCGGCTTGATCCCCCATTACGCGCCCAGCGTGATCGTGACGCGTTACGTCGCGGCTTGGCCTCGGGTGCAATCACTGCGGTATGTTCCGACCACACACCGGTGGATGATGATGGCAAACAAAAACCGTTTGGCGAAGCCGACATCGGTGCCACAGGCCTGGAGCTCTTGCTGCCATTGACCTTGAAATGGGCGCAGGAAATGCAGGTGCCACTGCTCACGGCGCTGGCGCGCATCACGTCAGACCCGGCGCGCATCATGGGCGTTAATGCCGGTCGGCTGGAGGTCGGGCTACCGGCGGACATTTGCGTGTTTGACCCGGCCGCCGATTTTCATGTCACCCGCAAAAACCTCAAAAGCCAAGGCAAGAACACGCCCTTTCTCGGCCTGGATCTTCCCGGGCGCGTGCGCTACACACTCATCGATGGCCATTTAGCCTACGATAGCGCAAGCTGATTAGTCACCGGCTGGGTTCAGCTTCGCCGCAACACTGGCCGCACCAATGCCCACCACCCGCACCCGCTTGGCCCGCGAAGCTTCGCCCGATAGCAACGTCACCGCTCGTTTGGGTACTGCCAAATGCAACGCAAGAAAAGCAATCAGTTGCGCATTGGCTTGGCCCTCCACCGGTGGCGCGTGCAATCGAATCTTGAGGGCTTCGCCGTGCAGGCCCACCACTTCGGTTTTTTTCGCACCCGGCTGAATGTATAGCGTCAGCGTGACGCCCTCTTCATCCGCCCGCAACCAGCTCATCCAGCCAGCACAGCCCAGCGCAAACGCTCTAAAACCATCATGCTCATTTGCAGCAGCAAAATGAACGCCAGCGGCGAAAGGTCTACCCCGCCAATGTCGGGTATCCAGCGGCGAAAAGGGCGCAGCAAGGGCCGACTGATCGCATTGAAAACATCCGCCATGGGCGCATGCGGATTCACCCAGGAAAAAATGGCCGACACCAGCACAACACCTAGCAGCAAGTAACCAGCAATCTTGAGTGTTGCCAATACTGCCAATAAAGCCACCATAAAAGTCGGCGCTGGTGATACGGCGAGCAACGTGCCAGATAACCCTAGCGCCAAGCCTAAGGCGAGCGCTTGTGCCAGCCAGGCGAGCAAAAGACTCGTCATATCCCACCCAAACAATCCGGGAATGATTCGCCGCACAGGACGCACGATCCAATCCGTCATCGCGATGACAAATTGCCCCAGCGGATTGCGAAATGGGGCCTTGACCATTTGCAAGATAAATCGAGCCAGCAGTGCTGCCGTGAGAAAACCACACACGGCATCCAGCAGAAAAATAAATAGTTGTATCAACATTGAATGCGTTACCTTGTCTAGACGTCTTGCTTACCCGTTTTGCTTGCCTAGTGTCTCGCCTAACTCACGCCCGCGCGCGTTAGCCGCCAGCACGCCTTGCCCGATAGCAGCGGACACACCCTGCGCAACAAACGACTGCAAAGCAGCTTCAGTTGTACCACCTCTGGATGTCACTCGTTCGCGCAACGTGGTAATACTTTCGTTACTTTTTGCCGCCAGTTGCGCTGCGCCAAGAAACGTTTGCACCGTTAATTGGCGCGCGGAGGCCGCATCCAGGCCTAACGTGCGGGCGGCCGACTCAATCGCTTCAATAAAATAAAACACATACGCCGGACCGCTGCCCGAAATGGCAGTCACCACATCCATTTTCGCCTCATCCTCGACCCATACACAACTGCCTACCGCCTGGAGAATTTTTTCAACCTGGCCGCGCTCCTCGGCATCGACACTGGGATCGGCAAACAAACCGGTTATCCCTGCACCTATCAATGCAGGGGTGTTAGGCATGGCGCGAACTATTTTGCCATAGCCCAGCCAGGCAGCCGTATCGGCCATCCGCAAACCGGCCGCGATGCTCACCACCACTTGCTGCGTGAGCTTGCCCGCAAGCGGTGCCACGGCCGCTTTCATCTGCTGCGGCTTGACGGCCAGTACCAGCACATCGCAGTGCAGTGCGGCCGCATCCACTTCGGCAACAGAGCGCACACCAAAGGTTTCCGTGATGCGCTCTCGAGCGTCAGAAAAAGGCTCCACCACCTGAATGCCGGCTGCAGAAAAACCTTGTTTTTGCATACCGCCAATTAATGCGGTGGCCATATTCCCGCCGCCGATAAATGTAATTTTCATCAATTTTCCTGTCTTTAACTGTAATTGGGAACATGGCTCTGGCGTTCACCAAAAATGGCCGTGCCCACGCGCACCATCGTTGCCCCCGAAAATATGGCCGCTTCCAGATCATGTGACATCCCCATCGAGAGCGTATCCAACGCCAAACCCTCCGTGTTGAGCTGCGCAAGCAATGTGCTTAGCCGAGCAAAATTCTGGCGCTGCACCACAGTGTCATCAGTTACTGCAGGAATCGCCATCAGCCCCCGCAATCGCAAATGAGGCAACGCGGTGATTGCATGCGCTAACGCCGAAGCCACAGCAGGCGCACAACCACTCTTTGAGGCCTCGCCTGACACATTCACCTGAACGCACACTTGCAACGGTGGCAAATAGGCAGGACGGTGCGCCGCCAGCCGTTCGGCAATTTTTATTCGCTCGACTGAATGCACCCAGGCAAAATTTTCAGCGACCACTCGTGTTTTATTGCTTTGCAATGGGCCAATAAAATGCCACTCCAGATTCAGCGCGGCAAGTTCAGCAATTTTTCCTGCGCCTTCTTGCACATAGTTTTCACCAAAAGCACCTTGCCCGCACGCAGCAGCTTCACGCACGCACGCAGCGGGCCAGGTTTTGGATACCGCAAGCAATTGCACTGCGTCGGCCGGACGCCCTGCCGCAGCACATGCGGCGGCAATTCGACTGCGAACAGCTTGCAAGTTGTTTGAGATTGTTGTCATATAACGCCTTGAAAGTATATCGCACCCCATTGACAGGAAAAAACCATGGACATTACCGAGCTGCTCTCCTTCGCTG
>JAUSQB010000413.1 GCA_030652715.1 Rugosibacter sp. | reverse complement strand
GAACCGTGCCATGAGTTCTACGACGACACTGACCTCTTTGCCTTTTTGGGCAGCGCGCAAGAGGTGTTCCATCAGTACGGAGTTTGTACCCGTACGATAAACCGTCATTTTGATGGCAACTACCTGAGGGTCATCCGCTGCCTGTTGCAGCATGGTGATTACCGGCAAAAAAGACTGGTAGGGGTGATGCAAAAGAATGTCTTGTTTTCGAATGCTACTGAAAATATCTGCACGCTTGACTAGCGTTTTTGGGATACCTGGTTGAAAAGAGGGATACTTAAGGTCTGGGCGATTGACTTCGTCCGGCACAGACATTAACCGCACTAAATTAACAATACCCGGAACGCGATAAAGATCGCTAGGCTCCAGCTCAAACTGGCGCAGCAAAAAATCGGTCATGTTTGCTGAGCAATTGTCCGCAACTTCCAGACGAACGGCATCACCAAAATGCCGCTGCGGTAACTCCCCTTGCAAGGCGAGGCGCAGATTTTTTATTTCCTCTTCGTCAACGAAAAGGTCGGAGTTGCGCGTCACCCGAAATTGGTAGCAGCCCAGTACTTCCATACCTGAAAAAAGTTCGCCCACATGCTGGTGTACGATGGATGATAAAAAGACAAAGCTATCGGTGGTGCTGCAAAGTTCTGACGGAAAGCGGATAACTCGCGGCAGGGCACGTGGTGCTTGAACAATGGCTGTTCCAGAGTTTCTTCCAAAGGCATCCGTGCCGACGAGTTCAACAGCAAAGTTAAGACTTTTGTTCAGTACGCGGGGAAAGGGGTGCGAAGGGTCGAGTCCGATGGGGGTCAGCAACGGTATGACTTCTTTGCGAAAAAATTGCTGTATCCAATGACGTTGCGCCTCCGTCCATTGGCCGCGTCGAATAAAAGAGATGCCTTCCTTCTGCAAGGCGGGAAGAATCCCATCATTCAGCAGCGCATATTGTTCAGCAATCAATACGTGCGCCTGGCTCGTTATGCGACGAAAGACTTCCTCTGGCAGCAACCCATCGGCTTCGGTGGCTTGGCTGTCGAGCTTGATTTTCGCCCTGATACTGGCGACTCGGATCTCAAAAAACTCATCGAGATTCGAGGAAAAAATGCACAGAAAGCGCAAGCGCTCAAGCAACGGGATGCGAGGATCAGCCGCTTGCGCCAGAACCCGCCGATTAAAGGCGAGAAGCGAGAGTTCGCGATTCAGAAAATTACTCTCAACTGGGGGTGATAAATTCATCATGCTGGGGTTTGTATGGGTAGCGGATTATGTGCCATTTTTGTTTCTTTTGTGTGACAAGAGTTCCCGCGTGTGGCACTGTTAAAATTGATCCATGATGAATAAGTTTACCGCTGCTGTTGATCTTGGATCCAACAGCTTTCGATTACAGATTGGTCGGATTGTCGACAATCAAATCTATCCGCTGGACGGGCTAAAAGAGACGGTACGTCTGGCTGCTGGCCTGACCTCAGGCAAGCTGCTGGATAATGCTGCACAAAAACGAGGCCTTAATGCCTTGGCTATTTTTGCCGAGCGGTTGCGGGATTTTGATGCGACAGCGGTACGTGCTGTCGCCACCAACACATTTCGCGTGGCAAAAAATGCCAAAGCATTCCTGCAAAAAGCCGAGGTAGCGCTTGGCTTTCCGATTGAGATTATTTCCGGTCGGGAAGAGGCGCGGCTTATTTACCTCGGAGTTGCGCATACATTGCCCAATCCTGGCCAACGGCAACTGGTAGTCGATATTGGTGGCGGCTCGACGGAGCTGATTATTGGTCAAAACAGCCAGCCTATTGAGCTTGAGTCACTCTACATGGGGTGTGTTAGCTACAGTTTGCGATTTTTCCCCGCAGGATGTGTGGATAAGAATAACTTTCGGGCGGCAGAGCTTTCTGCCCGCCAGGAGTTACAAAGTATTGTCCATGCTTATCGTGAAATGGGTTGGGATGAGGCGATTGGCTCTTCGGGCACAGCCAGGGCCATCATGGATTTGCTGGAGCAAAATAAATTATCTGATCATGGTATTACCCGTCGGGGATTGAACAGTTTGTGTGCTGAACTGATACGCGCAGGTAGCCCGTCGCGTATGCGATTGCACGGTTTGCGGGCGGATCGATTGCCTGTGTTACCGGGTGGTTTGGCCATTATGTCGGCTATTTTCGATGCGCTTGATCTGGAGCGCATGGCATTTTCTGAAGGTGCGTTACGGCTCGGTGTGTTGTACGATCAGCTTGGCCGCTACCACCACCACGATATGCGTGAGGTAACGGTGAACCGCTTCATGCAACGCTATGAAGTTGATCGGCGTCAGGCGGCGAGAGTGGCGCAAACCGCATTAAGCCTGTTGCAGCAACTGGTGCCTGTAACCCGCGAAGCCGATAATTCCGATGCGCAGTTTTTGGTCTGGGCGGCCAGGCTGCATGAAGTGGGTATTTCGGTTGCACATTCGAGTTATCACAAGCATAGTGCCTATATTCTTTCGAATGCCGACATGCCTGGTTTTTCTCGGCGAGATCAAGCCAGACTGTCTCGACTTGTGCTGGCGCATCGAGGCAAGCTGGAAAGGGTTAACCCGCTGGAAAAGAATGCATCGGAATGGACGCTGATTTTTTGTTTACGCATTGCAGCGCTGCTTCATCGTGTACGTGATGATCAGGTATTGCCTCGGTTGGGTGTTCGGTTTACCAAGGTAGGTTTTCAATTGACTGTGGCTGACGGAGGACTCGATCTATTACCACTGACAGCGGCTGCTTTGATGGAAGAGGCAAGGCAGTGGTCGGCTGTAGGCGGCGAGTTGCAGATCGAAGCCAAACCTTAGCCGGGGGCAGAAAAAACCGATTTTTGGTTTGAGTGAAAGCGGCAAGTGAGGGGGGGCGGGCCGCAGTAAGTGTCAGTTAGCTGTTGCGTCTGACGACGACGATCGAGGCAACAGCGAGGGTGGCGAACGCAATGAGTGACCACTCGGCAATCGATAAGCCTAGAAACTTCCATCCCGCTTCAGAGCAGAGTCCGGTGGCTTCGAACAGCAAAGGGGATTGCGCGCCAGCCCAATTGACAAAACGTTCCCACCATGGCTGATCGGCAGTACAACTGATTCCTTGGGCAAAACGCTGTAGCCATATCTGATACGCCGCAACGCCTGCGCCGGTCAGTGCGGTGATGCTCATAAGTGCGGCTGATGAGCGGCCCGCAACAGGTCGGCGAGCAAGAAAAAAGGCGGCTACTGATTCCACAGCCAGCGCCAGATAGAGCATGCGCTGTAGAATGCATAATGGGCATGCGGCAAGATTAAGTGTGCGCGCTAACACCAGTCCTGCGGCTACCAGACCGAAAGCCGCTAAACCGATGATGGCTAATAGACCGCGATGAGATGATATGCGCTGCAATGTCATTGGCCTTTTTTCTTGCGCTCAGCGCGTGTTTTGGCAACCAGCTTGTCTACATTTTTCAACAAGCCGTCAAACGTAGTTGTTGCGTCGTTGTTAAGAAGGTATTTTCCATCAACAACCAGGCTGGGGACACCTTTGATACCAGTAGATGCTGCCTCCTGGTCTGCGCGCGGCACCATGCTTTGTATGCTGAATGAGCTCAGCATGGCACCAAACCTTTTGCCATCCAGCCCGCTTTTAACAGCCCAGTCGATAACAGCTTCATCACTGCTGAAGTTGATGCGATCTTCATGCAGCGCTTTAAAGACGGCACCATTCAGACGTGGCAACTCCCCCATGGCGTTCAGCGTAAAATAGATACGTGATAGTCGTGCCCAGGCGGGGCGATTAAAACTGACCGGCACCCGACGCAAGGTAACATCGCCGGGCAGCTTGGCCTCCCACGCATCGAGTATGGGATGAAAGTCCTTGCAATGCGAGCAGCCGTAAGAGAAAAACTCGATCACTTCAATTTTGTCTTTTGGCGCGGCCAGTGGCCGGTCGATAATGCTGTAATCACGTCCGGATTGAATGTCTGCAGCACAACTGGCGGTGTTGCCGATGAATGCGACGACTAGCAAGCTGGATAAAAAGCGCATCAATGGCGTCATGACGGGGCTCCGTTAATTAAATAAATAGGATTGGATGTGGATTGTATGACAGGTTCCCTGCCGTGGTAGCAACCGCGATTATCCAATACTTTCTTCAATGGGAACGCAGGCGCAAAACAGGGTGCGATCCCCATGCACATCGTCAATCCGATTGACCGAAGGCCAGAATTTATTCGTCGTGACCCAGGGCAGCGGAAAGACCGCTGTTTCGCGCGTATAAGGCCGCGTCCAGTCGGCAACCAGATCGGCGCTGGTATGCGGTGCGTGTTTAAGTGGCGAAGCATCCAGCGGCCATTCACCGCGCTCGATGCGGCGGATTTCTTCACGAATTGAAATCATGGCGGCGCAGAAGCGGTCGAGCTCGGTCTTGCCTTCGGATTCAGTGGGTTCCACCATTAACGTACCGGCCACCGGAAAGCTC
>JAUSQB010000409.1 GCA_030652715.1 Rugosibacter sp. | reverse complement strand
CGAACAGCAGCTGCGCCCCGCACGAGTGCTGGCTGCTGATGTACTGACATTGCTCGCCGAAACAAAGCGCGAAAAATTTGTGCCGTCGGCTTATCGCCATCTGGCGTTTGCCGCTACTGCGATTCCCTTGGGCCATGGCGCTCACATGTTCACGCCAGAACTGGAAGCCCGCGCCTTGCAGGCATTAGCCATGCGTCGCCACGAGAAAGCACTTGAGATCGGCACCGGCTCAGGCTATATGGCTGCGTTGCTAAGTGCGCATGCGGGCCATGTACTGTCATATGAAATCGAGCCAACGCTGGCTGATTCAGCACGCGCCAATCTGGAATTCGCCCATGTGCGCAATGTCCAGGTAGTCACGGGAGACGGCTTAGCAACGCTACCAACCCAGGACCAATTTCACGTCATTATGGTATCCGGTGCCGTTGCCCGGATACCGCAAACTTTGCTCGATCAATTAAAGCCCGGCGGTCGCCTGTTTGCGGTAACGGGCACACGCCCTGCAATGCAGGCCACCCTGATACATCGCATCGGGGATCATTTTGAGCATATCGCCTTGTTTGAAACCGACACCGATTTTCTGCTCGGTGCAGAACCGGTGCCGCAGTTCGTTTTTTAAATCAGCTTTTCCGCCACGCCTTTTTCCGCCTCCCCATCACTCGCGCCGAATAAAATTTGCGCGACTGGAGAAACAATGCAGCAGATAACTGCCACACAATTACAAGAATGGCTCAGCGATAGCACACGTACACCGCCCGTGTTGCTGGATGTACGTGAGCCGTGGGAATTTGCGACCTGTCACATTCCCAACGCGATCTCAATGCCGATGCACAGCGTGCCTGCGCGCTATCCGGAACTTGAACGGATAGCAGCGATTGTCATGATTTGTCACCACGGCGCACGCAGCTTTCAATCAGGGCTTTTCCTTGAAAACGCAGGCTTTGATGCCATTATCAATCTGCAAGGCGGCGTAGCCGCCTGGGCGCGCACCGTTGACTCTGCCATGCCGACGTATTAACGGGATCCCATGAAAAAAATATTCTCCGCTGCGTCCTTCTGCCTCATCGGCTGTTTGTTTACCAACGGGGCCGGGGCTGCTGATTTGCTATCGGCCTATCACGCTGCGGTCACTTATGATGCACAGTTTGCCGCCGCACGCGCAGCGCTGGATGCCGGACGCGAAAAGCTGCCGCAAGGACGCGCAGGCCTGTTGCCCAGCATTGGTTTAACTGCCAATACCGCGTGGAATGATGACAGCCGCACGTCGCGCACAACTGGCGTTGAGACCACCACCAAATACAACAGCAATGGCTGGACAGCCAGCCTCTCGCAGCCCTTGTTTCGCTGGCAAAACTGGGTTGCCTATACCCAGTCAGAGCTGGCCGTGTCTTTGGCTGAAGCACAATTTGTCCAGGCCCGCCAGGACTTGATCTTGCGTGTCGCACAAGCCTATTTTGAGGTGCTGCTTGCCCAGGATGCCCTCGCTACGGCGCAAGCCCAAAAGACGGCAATTGCTGAACAGCTTGAATCGGCCAAACGCTCATTTGAAGTGGGCACCACGACTATTACCGATACCAATGAAGCGCAGTCGCGCTATGACTTGATCATTGCTCAGGAAATCGCTGCGCAAAACGATCTGGCCGTCAAACAGGAAACCCTGCGTACCATCATCGGCAAAGAGACCGGGATATTGCAAAACATTCGCCCAGGCGCGGCTTTGATCAGCCCGCAACCGAACGACATTAACGCCTGGGTCACCATGGCGGAGACAGCCAACCCTGGCGTGCATATGGCGCAGGCGGCGTTTGAGATTGCCGCGCGCGACATTGAAAAGCAGCGCGCCGGACATTACCCCACGCTGGACTTGGTGGCGAGCCACAACAAGAACTCTCTTAGCAACAGCCCTGTATTCGGCGGCAGTGACAGCCGCAGCAACAGCATCGGCTTGCAGCTCTCGATTCCGGTTTTCTCCGGCGGAGCAACCGCCTCAAGAGACCGAGAAGCCGTCGCATTGAAAGAAAAGGCCGCCTCTGATCTGGAAAACACGCGTCGCCAAGCCACCCTCGGTGCCCGTCAGGCTTATCTGGGCGTGACTTCCGGGCTAGCCCAGGTCAAGGCATTTGAAGCCGCGCTTATCTCGTCACAATCATCTCTGGATTCAAACAAGCTAGGCTATGACGTGGGGGTGCGCATCAACATTGATGTGTTAAACGCACAAAGCCAACTGTACGCCACGCGGCAAAGTCTTTCCAAAGCGCGGCTGGATACCTTACTCGCTCTGCTGCGCTTGAAATCTGCGGCAGGCGCCCTGACCGAGCAGGATGTGCAGGCCATTAACGCCTTACTGCACTAACACGCTCTCAAGCAAGGCCAGGCTGCGGGCCGTGGCGCCGCGATGCCGCAGGGCGAATTCACGGCCCGCCTCGCCCATACGCTGGCGTTGATCCTTGTCAGCAAGCAACACACCTGTCTGCCGCACCAGATCATCGGCGTCAGTTATCGCCCATGCAGCACCACAGGCCTGCGCCTCACGGGCGGCCTCGGCAAAATTAAAAGTGGATGGACCGATCAATACTGGCGTGCCCACAGCGCACGCCTCGATCAAATTCTGGCTGCCATAATCCTTCAAGCTGCCGCCGATAAACGCTACATCCACTGCGGCATACCAGGCAAACATTTCACCCATGCTGTCGCCCAGCAGCACATGGGTTGCCGGTGCAATCGCCGACGCTTCGCTGCGCCGCTGCAAACGCAAACCACGCTCGGCCACCAGCTTCGCCACATCATCAAAGCGCTGCGGATGTCGCGGCACGATGACCAATAGCGGCGAGCCTGCTTCGTTCTGGCTATTCATCGCCGCACCCCAAGGGTACTTACTTTGCGGCGTATCACCAGCGCCGAGTTTTTGTGCCTGGTAGGCAGCGCACCATGCATCGAGAATCAACGCCTCTTCACCCTCACGCCTGCTGGCGGCCAGCCACACAGGACGCGCGCCCATGCGCGCACGAAACACCCGACCCAATGCCAGCTGCTCAGGCGGCGCATCGATATCAAATTTAATATTTCCCGTGACCGACATTTTTTCCGCCCCCAGCTTGGTCAGACGTGCAGCATCATCCGCCGACTGTGCCCCAATCGCACTGAGCGACAACAACACTTGCCGCGTGAGATTCGGCCAGCGGGCATAACGCCGCGCCGAGCGCGCCGACAACCGCGCGTTAAGCAAACATACCGGCACGCCAGCGGCATGGCATTCGGCAAGCAGGTTCGGCCATAACTCGGTTTCCATGATCAGGCCGATCCGGGGCTGATAATGGCGCAAAAAGCGCCGCATCGCCCAAGGGGTATCGTAGGGCAGATAAATCCGTTCCACCGTGTCGCCAAACAAGGCAACAGAAGCCGCGCGCCCGGTCGGCGTCAT
>JAUSQB010000401.1 GCA_030652715.1 Rugosibacter sp. | reverse complement strand
TTGACTCGCACCTTATGCTGCGCGCCCTGCCCGGTGTATTTTGCGCAGGCGAAATGCTCGACTGGGAAGCCCCCACGGGCGGCTATTTATTGACCGCTTGTTTCGCCAGCGGGCGAGTAGCGGGCTTAGGTGCGCTGGCCTGGTTGACGGCTAACGAAGCGCATAAATCTCACCTGCTGACTCCCGCTCACTCGACAGAGCCGCCAGACAATATGTGACTATGCATCCGCTGACCGGCAAGCGAGGCGTCACGCGCCAGAATCGCTTGCAGAATCTCCCGATGTTCCTGCAAAGAGTTTTCCAGACGGCCTGCAGGTCGCAATGAATTTCTGCGCGCCAGCATGGCAACTTGTCGCGTATCGTTGATCAACTGGGCGAGATACTGGTTGCCCGCAATCTCCTGCAGCGCCACGTGAAACTTCTGGTTCGTGTCGAAAAAGCGGTCAATATCCTGTGCCTGGGCAAACGATTCCAATTCCTCATGCAGCGCAGACAAACGTAAAAAGTCGGCGCTGGTGGCACGGCGCGTGGCGTCTTCTGCCACGCGGCTTTCAAGCAAAGCCATCACCGGAAAGACTTCGCTGCGTTCCTGCTCGGATAATTCGGTGACATAACAACCCCGGCGCGGCTTCAAGGTCACCAAGCCTTCCGAGGCCAGCACTTTTAGCGCTTCGCGCATGGGCGTGCGGCTGATGCCATATTCTGCAGCGAGCACTTGCTCATCAATCCAGCTACCGGGCAACAGCTCATGTGCAAAAATCCTGGCGCGCAAACGCTCGGCCACCTGCGCATACAGTGCCGGGGCATTGAGTATGTTCGCGGTAGAGGCAAGCATGCCTTGGGCTGGTTTTTTTGCCATCATAATTATGAATGCAGTATCATATCGGGCAGCCAGAAAGTCAACTGCACCAGCGCACCACTTGCATGGCGCTTGTAGTTCGCTTGAAATGCGTTTGTAATGTATCGGCAACACGTTGTTATCATCTAGTCATCGCGCAGTTTTTGAAAGACAATGCGGCAGAGAGGTCACTCCCATGAGCACCCATTCCAACCCTTCCGACGGTTTTAATCCCGTGCCAACGCCTTCACTGGAAACCTGGGCCAAGGCCGCTGCCAAATCGGCACCCGGTGGCGATGTCGCACAACTGAATTGGGAAACGCCTGAAGGCATCACCGTTAAGCCGCTTTACACACAGGCGGATACGGCCAACCTGCCCTACGCCAACACCTTGCCCGGCTTTGCGCCTTATGTGCGCGGCCCGCAAGCCACCATGTACGCCGTGCGGCCGTGGACCATTCGCCAATACGCCGGGTTTTCCACGGCGGAAGAATCCAATGCGTTTTACCGCAAGGCTCTGGCCGCTGGTGGCCAGGGTGTCTCCGTTGCGTTCGATCTGGCCACGCATCGCGGCTATGATTCAGACCATCCGCGTGTCACGGGGGATGTGGGCAAAGCGGGCGTAGCCATTGACTCAGTCGAGGACATGAAAATTCTGTTCGACAGCATTCCGCTCGACAAGGTCTCGGTGTCGATGACCATGAATGGCGCAGTGCTGCCGATTCTTGCTGGCTACGTGGTCGCCGCCGAAGAGCAGGGCGTGACGCAAGACAAGCTTTCCGGCACGATCCAGAA
>JAUSQB010000398.1 GCA_030652715.1 Rugosibacter sp. | reverse complement strand
CGCGCCGCCGGGCGCAGCGTGGATGTCATTGAACAGGGGCCCTTGCGCCTATGCCCGGAGAGCGGGGAAGCCACTCTGCACGGAAAATCCGTCATTCTATCCCGCCGCGAATTGGCTCTGCTGGCCGCACTGCTGCATGCTCGCGGACGCATCCTGAGCGCCGACCGACTCAAAGACAGTCTTTACGATTTCAGTGAAGAGATTGAAAGCAATGCGCTCAGCGTGCATATCCATCATCTGCGACGCAAGCTGGGTGCCAACATTATCGAGACGGTACGCGGTGTCGGCTACCGTTTCAACATGGTGCACACATGAGTCTGCGTCTACGCTTGTTGCTGATGATAGGCATATCGCTGAGTCTGCTGTGGGGCGGGGTAGCAATCTGGATGCTGCGTGATCTGGACGAAGAGATGCGCCTTACCCTGGATCGGCGTCTCGCGATGTCGGCGCAAATGGTGGCCGGGCTAATGTCGCAAAATCCTGCCGCGTGGGACGGACGAACAGGAAAAGCAGGCGCATCGGTATTAACCCTGCCACCAGCGGGAAAAGGGTTGGCCTGTCAGATCAGCTCTCTGCGTGGCGAGGTAGTCGCGCGCACTCCAGGCGCAACGTTGGAATCCTTGGTGGCAACAACTCCCGGTTTTGCCAACATCGAAATCAAGGGCAAGCGCTGGCGCAGCTACACCTTTGAAGCGAACGATCTGCGCATCACCACCGCCGATCGTGTGGCTGAACGGGACGCACTGCTGCGGGATGTGATGGTTGCTGCGATTGTGCCGTTTGTGGTCGCCCTGATCGGCAGCCTGCTGGTGCTGTGGCTGGGGGTGAAAAGTGGTTTAGTGCCACTGGAACGCCTGCGGCAGGCACTCGCCAACCGGGCACCGGACACACTAACCCCGATTCCAGACGCCCCCATACCCCGCGAGTTGCAGCCGCTGGTCAATACCCTGAACCAGTTGCTGGAGCGGATGAGCGTGACCATCAGCCGCGAACGTCGCTTTACCAGCGATGCGGCCCATGAATTGCGCACGCCGCTCACCGCGATCAAGACACACCTGCAAGTCGCACGCATCACTCGCGGCAAAGAGGCCGAGGTAGCCCTGGATTATGCAGAAGAGGGAGTGGCGCGGCTCCAGCACACGCTGATGCAACTGCTAACGCTGTCACAGGTAGAAGGGCACTTTTCCTGGGATGACGGGCGCATCACCCATGCCGACGAGGTAGCTCGCCTGGCGATGCGCGATGCAGCCCCCAATGCCCCCGAACACATTGTGCTGGACAGCGACAACAATCCTGCCGAGCTGGCCCTGCCACAAGCCTTGGCCATCACCGCTCTGCGCAATCTGCTCGACAACGCCCTGCGCCACTCTCCAGCAGAACACCGCGTCACACTGAAATTGCGATCCTCGCAGGACGCCACCTGTTTCCGTGTGTGCGACTGCGGGCCAGGGCTAAACCCCGAGGAACTGACTTTGGTTACGCATCGTTTCTGGCGACGCGGCTCAGGCCGAGGCAGCGGACTGGGGCTATCCATCGTTTGCGCCATCACCGAGCGCTTCGGCGGTTCTCTCGAACTGGCGCAACGCCCCGAAGGTGGACTGGAGGCGAAATTGACGCTGCCAAGAGTGAAGCAGACCTGATCAAACTGTACTGCCTGATTGGCCTTCGGCATAGACACCAGCTGTGATCAAGATGCACTCCGCGCACAGCTCAAGATGGCCTTACGGTGGGTTAATGATGGGTTGCTCACTCCTGATTAGGATGCTGTGCACGGTAATTCATCGGTCCGCCAGTGTACGGTGCGAAACCCGTACCGAAGATGACACCAGCATCGGCGAGATCCGCATCCTTTACGACGCCTGCGGCAACGCGCTCGGCGGTAGCGGCAAGCAGCGGTTTGAGCAGCCGTTGCATCAACCCGGAAGGAATAATGCCTGCGGACGTTTTTTGCGCTTTGCCTGCCACCCACACGTAAAAACCCTGCCCGCTCTTTTTACCCAGATGACCAGCGGCCACTAATTCTCCCAGCCTCTTTGGCTGCATGTCTGCAGCAACCAATTGCCGCCCCACGGCGAGTGCAATATCGAGGCCCACGGTATCGGCCAGTTCAATCGGCCCCATCGGCATGCCAAAGGCCAGCGCGGCGGCGTCTATTATTTCCGGCGCAATGCCTTCATCCACGCAACGCATGGCTTCGTTCAAATAGGGTGCGAGCACGGCATTCACCAGAAAGCCCGGCGCGTCTTTCACGGGCAGCGGCAATTTATCGATCTGGCGCACGAAGGCTGTGGCCTGCTGCGCGGTAAGGCTTGATGTGGCGTCGCTTGCCACCACTTCGACGAGCGGCATCTGCGCTACCGGATTAAAGAAATGTATGCCCGCCAGCCGCCCCGGCTGTTGCAGCGCGCAGGCGATATCTGCCAGCCGCAATGATGAGGTGTTGGAAGCCAGCAGCGCCTCCGGTTTGGCACGTCGTTCAATGTCGGCAAACAGTTTTTTCTTGGCTTCCAGATTCTCGACAATGGCTTCGATAATGACATCGGCCTGGCGCACGCCATCGCCGTGCGGATCGGCAATCAGCCGGTCAAGCGCAAAATGCGCGGCCGTTTTATCGCGCAATTTCTTCTCGAACAACAGCGCTGCGCGCGCAATCGCCGGGGCGATGCGTTCCACGTTCTGATCCTGCAAGGTAACCGTCAAGCCAGACAAGGCACACCATGCGGCAATATCGCCACCCATGACGCCCGCGCCGACAACATGCACATGGCGTGGCGAAAATTGCTGCACTTCTTTGCCGAAACCCTTGAGCCGCTCTTGCAAAAAGAATACACGCAGCAAATTTTTTGTCGTAGGTGACGCAATCAGCGCGTCAAGCGAAGTGGGTTTTTCTGTCGGCACGGCCAGCGCATTGCCACCGTAATTCGCCCACATATCAAGAATCGCATAGGGCGCGGGATAGTGTTCCGGCCGTGCGCGGCGGGTGACTTGTTTTCTTGCTTGCGCGGCAACGATACCCTTTAACGGGCCATTCAGCAGGCGCTGAAAAAATGACAATGCACGTGGCGGCTGGCCGGAATTCACCAGCATGCGCGCAGCATTGTCCATCACGCGCGGCGGCACGCAGGCATCCACCAAGCCCATTTTTTGGGCGCGGCGCGCATCGATGCTTTTGCCGGTGAGTATCAGGTCCAGCGCAGCGGCAGCGCCGACTTTTTGCGGCAGACGCAACATGCCGCCCCAGCCGGGCACTATGCCCAGCATCACTTCCGGCAGCGCAATTTTGGTTGGTGGTTCATCCACCGCGATGCGATAGCAGCAGGCCAGCGCCAGTTCCGTGCCGCCGCCCAGACAATGCCCGCGGATCAATGCCAACGTAGGGTAGCTGACTGCCGCCAGCCGGTTATATAAATCCCAGCCGCGCTTGATCAGCGCATGCGCTGCGGCACCTGAATCAAGCCGGGCCAATTCTTCGATATCCGCCCCCGCAATAAAGCCCGCCGCTTTGCCGGATTTGAAAATCAGCGCCTTGGGCACTTGGCGATCACACTCGTCAAGCAGCGTGGCGAGCTCTGCCATCACCTCGGCAGTCAGCACATTGGTGGATGCGTTTTGACGGTCGAGAATCGCCCAGGCCGTGCCGTCGACATCGCGTTGCAGTGTCCAGTGCGCAAAGTTCGTTGGCGTGTTCATCACAATGTCTCCACCAACACTGCGCCGCCCTGGCCGCCACCGATGCAAATCGTGGCGATGCCGCGCTTCTTTTTCTCGCGGCGCAAGACATGCAGCAGATGCAGCACGATGCGCGCGCCCGACGCACCCACCGGGTGGCCCAGCGCAATGGAGCCGCCATCCACTATGATCATAGCCTGGTCGATCTGCCCCAGAGCCTGCGTCA
>JAUSQB010000364.1 GCA_030652715.1 Rugosibacter sp. | reverse complement strand
CGCTGAGCGTCGAGCACTTCGAGGAAACTGAATTTACCCAGTTCAAAACCCCTAGTCGCAGCATCAAAGGCGCTTTGCGCACCCGGCAGAATATCCCGTTGCAGCAAGGCCACCTCCTGGTGCGCCGTATTCAGGCGTTCGTGGGCTTGCGCGAGCTCATTGAATAAACGCACCTCGGCGGTGGACAATTCATCCCGTGCCTTGTCGGTACGGCGTAGCGCTTCTAGCAAGTTGCCTTGATTGCGATTGGAAATCGGAAGCGGAATCGAAATACCAAGAATCGCCTGGTTGCGGCCCAACTCTTCGCTGCGTTTGGCACCCAGGCTGACGGTCAGATTTGGAATGCGCTGGCTGCGTTCAACCTCCGCCAGCGCTAGTCGGTGATCAACTTCAATTCTGGCGCGTAGCAAGCTGGGTGAGGTAGCAAGACGGCTGTTCAGATCGTCCAAGGCAGGTAATGACGGCAAGATGTCCAGGCTGCCCTCGGCGCGCTCGAAACGAGGCCGCGGATTGCCCCACAGGCCTGCAAGGCGCTTGCGTGCGGTTGCCAGCTCGCTGCCAGCCAGTGCCAATTCAACGCGCACGCCCGCTTCGGCCACGCGCGCCTTGGTTTCTTCGACTGGAGACACCTTACCGGCCATGACCCGCCGCGAGGCAGCAGTCGTTGCACGTTGAGCGAGATCGACCGATGCTTTAGCAAACTGTAAACGTTCCTGTGCAGCCAGTACATTAAAGAACGCCACCATCACGGCCGCGCGTATTTCAGCCCGCTTGACATCCAGTTCCGCTGCGGCCGCATCGCGACGCCGTTCGGCAACGTCGATCCGGGCCGCACGTTTACCGCCAAGCTCAATGGACTGATTGAATTGCAACGTAGTTTCCCGAGTTGCCCTGCGCGTATCCTCAATGAGGGTCGAAATTTCCGGGTTCGGGCGTACTTGTGCCTGAATGATCGTGGCTGTGACTGCCTCCAGCTCATGGCCCGCTGCCGATAAATCGGGATTGGCGCCAAGCGCCAGTTCCAGTGCTGCCTTCAGGGTGAGCAGGGTAGCTGGTTCGGTGACACGCCCGGCAGAGATATGACTCGTCTCATGAACGTCACCACGTCGGGTCTCGACAGACTGAGCAATAGTCGAGGTAAAAAACAGGGCCGCCAACCCAAGCGACAATAGATGTCTTCGCATCGAATTCTCCAAAAATGAAAGGATGAATCCGGCAAAACGGGGGGCGTTGAACTGTGATTTGCGTTGTTACGCGCCTGGGAATATTAGCCGTCTCGCCGTATCAGACAGGAGTAGTCCATTTGGGGCGCTCGGGCTTGTCCGGGGCGAAGGAGGGGTAGACGCAGTCGCTGCATTGCGACAACTGCTGCAAAGGGCCGCACACAGAGAACGTATACGCACTCAAAATACCCAGAAAACTCGACAGATGGCAGTGATCGTAACCGGGATCATATGACACTGACTGCGTGCCTTTGTCGGGTATGTCGAAGGGTATCTTATGCCCATCATCGTGATGACCGAAATGCTGGGCGGTCTTATCCTGCTCATGCTTGCAATAGTTAGCCGCTGCAGCCCAGGATATCTGGAGTGGAAGCAGGCACAGCATAAAGAGTACAAGAAAACGTTGCATGGGGAAAGAGTATAGCTTCTAAAGAGCTTTAGCGGGCTGGCTGAGTAGCATTGAGTCCGTTTCTGGAAGGCGCCGATGCAACAGCAGGTGGTACTTGTTGCGGCGTCGTCTGCGGCACCTGAACAAATATCTCGCCGTTTTTAATCATGCCTAGCTCAAAACGCGCGCGCTCATCAATAGCATCCAGGCCAGATTTCAAAT
>JAUSQB010000391.1 GCA_030652715.1 Rugosibacter sp. | reverse complement strand
ACATCCAAAATCAGCGCCACCCGTCCATCCCCCATGATGGTTGCCCCGGATACGTCCGGCACCTTGCGGTAATTGCCTTCGAGACTCTTGATCACGACCTGATGTTGCCCCACCAGTTCATCCACCAGTAGCGCAATCTTATCACCGTCGGACTCAATGATAACGATGATGCCTTGGTGCGGTTCCAGCGCCTTCGCGTCGATTTTGAATATCGTATGCAGCGGCGTCAGCGGTAGATATTCTCCACGCACCCGTACCACCCGACCGCTACCGGAGATGGTCTTGATATCCTCTTGCGCCGGTTGCAGCGATTCCACGATATAGGTCAGTGGGATAATGAAAATTTCGTTGCCAACGGCGACCGACATGCCATCCAGGATCGCCAGCGTGAGTGGCAAACGGATGCTGACCGTAGTTCCTTGTCCAGTTATTGAAGAAAGCTCCACCCGACCGCCCATGCCTTCAATGTTGCGTTTCACCACATCCATGCCGACGCCGCGGCCGGAAACATCGGTGACCACTTCAGCCGTGGAAAATCCGGCTGCGAAAATCAGTTGCCACACATCCGCATCGCTGATGCTATCACTCACTGCAAGCCCGCGCTCTTGCGCTTTGGCGAGAATCTTTTCTCTGTGCAGACCAGCACCATCGTCGCAAATCTGGATGAGGATACTGCCACCTTGATGAGCGGCCCGCAGAGTAAGTGTCCCCATTTCAGGTTTTCCTGTAGCAGCACGCCTCTCTGGCAATTCAATGCCATGATCCACCGAGTTGCGTACCAAATGGATGAGCGGGTCGGAAATTTTTTCGATCAAACCTTTGTCCAGTTCCGTAGCTTCACCTTCCATCACCACCTGAATGCGTTTACCGAGTTTTCCAGCAAGATCACGCACCAAGCGCGGGCACCGGTTGAAAACAGCGGACACCGGGGTCATGCGCACCGACATGACCGATTCTTGAAGGTCGCGCGTGTTACGCTCCAGATCGGCCATGCATTTAAACAAGCCCTGATAAAGCAGCGGATCGAGTTGTGAAGCTGACTGGGCAAGCATGGCCTGAGTAATGACCAGCTCTCCCATCTGATTGATGAGCTGATCAACCTTCTCGATATTTACCCTGATCGAAAGCTGTTCGCCCTGAGCGCCAGTGGCAACCTTATCGCTCTCGCGTCGGCCTGCACCCGCAACGACATCGAGATGATCGGTAGCGCGACGGCCGGGATTGTCAGCGTTTTCCGTCGCCGGAATTGCGGGGGGGATGATCGCCTGCATGAGTTCCGTAAAAAAACCATCATCCGGACTAGAGCCAGTGCTCCCAACAACAAACGGAGGAGCGTCGTCTGCGACGACTTCAATCTTTTCCGGGGGTAATACAAAGGCTAAGGCACCGAACACATCAGCCTCGTCCGCATCAGTTTCAACCAGCGCAGAAGCGCACTCTGGCGTCTGCGCTAATTCGGTAACCGTACCAATGGTGCGCAACTCATCATAAATATCTTTTAAGCGAAGCTGTGGCAGCGAGGGTTCAGGAAAGGGAAAACTTACCCGATAGCACGGGCGCTTAACATTTGCAGTGGTGACATTTACTTCGGCAACCGCCGATTTGACTGTTGCGGATTGAACGAGGGCAGTCACGTGCGGCTGATCAACAAAGCCCTTGATCTTCTGACACAACGCCTCGATAGAGGGAGCCGCAGCAGATGATTCCCCGCTATGCCGGGCAAGCAACAACCGGGTCATATCCCCTGCTTCAAGCAGGACATCCAGCATTTCTGCTGTCAGCACAGTCTCGCGTTTGCGCACTTTATCCAACAGCGACTCAAGCTCATGGGTCAGCTGCGTGAGGTCAGTGAAACCGAACATGGCGCCGCCACCTTTGATGGAATGCGCCGCACGAAAGATGGCATTGAGATCTTCATCAGATGGCGAATTCATGTCTATCGCCAACAATAGTTGCTCCATCGCAGCCAGGTGTTCGCCTGCCTCTTCGAAAAATTCCTGCGTGAACTCACTCAGATCCATGGAGCTTTCGTTGCCACTGCTGTACGGCTGGGACATTGCTTTTGACTCCTACCCAATGAGTTTCTTGACAATTTCAATCAACCGCACCGGATCGAATGGCTTGACCATCCATCCAGTGGCACCTGCTGCCTTGCCCTGCGCTTTTATCTGATCACTCGATTCGGTAGTGATCATCAGAATCGGGGTCGTCTGGTACTCGGGCAGGACACGCAAAGATCTGACCAGCGCCAGACCGTCCATATGCAGCATATTCTGGTCGGTCAGAACAAGGTCCATACGCTCTGACCTGGCTTTATCAAGCCCCTCCTGGCCATCCCCGGCCTCGGTCACCTCATATCCTGCGTTACGCAAGGTAAAACTAATCATCTTGCGTATGGATGGCGAGTCGTCCACTGCCAGAATTCGTTTGCCCATTCCCCCCCCTTGTCCTTTCAACACATTCAAAAGAAATCCACATCACCCGCCTGCATACCACGTGACGTCACAGACTTTTTTCGCTCACCTGCCTCTGCGTCCGATATGGGAACACTTTCACTCGCTTGCGCCCCTGCTTCGGTTTTAAGCGCCAGTACCTCCAACAAATTGACACCCTCTTTCGCGCGATCAAGCAACTGGGTAACCATATCCTGAAACTGAAGCTGCAGTAAAGAAGCATTGGTCCATTCCGTTACCAGCCGATGCAGCCACAGAGTCTGTTCCGCCTGACCGCCATCGGAGAGGAGAGACGCGTCATAACCGCTGCGTAGCACCAGTGTTTCCTCGAGCAGCTTATCCACTGCATCCTTCAGCAACTCCTCCGCATGAGTAATGTCCTGCCTTACTTCGGAGCAATGGCTAATGATAGCTATTTTTCTCTTTTGCTCATCAGCATGCATGATTTCTCCGTCGGTACAAGCCAAGTTATTGCCGACCTCTGCGCCCTGAGTTTATGCATATAACATCTCGATAGTATCTGCTCCACGGTCTCTGTCATTTCCTAATGAAAGCACTGCAACATCCATTTTGTCGGCCTATCTCAGACAATCCTATTAACGACTGTAACAGCGATTATCGAACTGCCATGTCAGCATTACCCTCCCCACCATATACATATACACAACAGCATGAATCAAATCGGAACCATTTTCAGAACCCAAGGCTTTCCAGCAAATCGTCAACCTGATCTTGTGTAGTAACCACATCGCTGCGCCCATCGGCACGGATAACCGGCCCATTCATCAAGCCTTGCGCTGTATCCAAGCGTCCTTGATGCGGAATATTATCAAGCAGGAGTTGCAATAACTCACCTTCCAGCTTCTGGATAATTTCGGTGGTCTTCTTGATGACCTGTCCGGTCAGGTCCTGAAAATCCTGGGCCATCATGATTTCCATTAACTGCGCGCTGGCTGTAGCAGTTTGCACCGGGACATTGCCAAGAAAACTGCGGGTTCGTGTCACCAGGGCTTTGAACTCCTCAAGCCCCAGTTCCCTTGCGAACAGGCGATCCCACTCTTCGGACAGATCTGTTGCATTATTGGCGAGATGGTCCTGAATGGGGTTCATCACATCAATAGCGTTCAAGGTGCGATCCGCCGCCTGATTGGTCATGGTGAGCACATAGGCCAGCCGATCCCGCGCATCGGGAACGACAGCAGCCGCTTCCTCAATGGCTTTATCGTAACCAAGCGCACGCAAACTCTCATGCAACGTTCGCGTAAGCTGGCCGACACGGCTTAACACTTTTTCCGCACTAGCATCATCACCTATGGATATCATGGACACCTCTCCTCCCATAGCCTTTTCTTTAAGAAGGCTGTTTTGCGAGGACAGGCAATCCACTTCGACAGCCACCGTTGGACTCGATATTATGATGCTATCGAAAAGCGCTTCTAGTTCGTCAGAAGCTTCAGAATTAGACATGGGAGTTCCTGTGTTGCATTGATGTATTTATATGAGTCATGCTGTTTAAACCGCTCCGCATCCAATCAGGTCGGATTCACCATTTCCATCGTACGGAATATTTTTTCCAGCTTTTCACCCAGCGTTCCCGCAGTAAAAGGCTTGACGACATAACCGCTTGCACCCGCTTGAGCAGCCGCGATAATATTTTCCTTTTTCGCCTCTGCGGTCACCATCAGCACCGGGATTTTTTTCAGTGCATCATCGGCACGAATGGCCTGAAGCAGCATCAGCCCATCCATATTGGGCATGTTCCAATCCGAGATGACGAACTCGAAATTCTGGCTCTTTAACATTTTCAGTGCGATGACCCCATCTTCAGCCTCATCAACATTGACATAGCCAAGCTCCTTCAAGAGATTCCGAACAATACGCCGCATGGTAGAGAAATCGTCCACCACCAGGAACTTAAGATTTTTATCAGGCATTGTTACCTCCAAGGACTACGCCACGCCACAGCTAGCTGCAAGTTAAATAAAGAAAATGCATAATAATTATACCCACAGAACCGCACACACAAATCAAGACAGGAATCCATAACTCCCCCTTTTTAACTGTACGCCCAATACATTCTGCGGAAGGCAGAATTAGAGGGCGCAAGCGACATAAGTGGCTGTTTTCGGCATGCTGCGCTCAACACCAGCATCATAACGCGCGAAAAATGGATATTGCCTGCCGCACCCTGATCATGAAACAGTGGTGCGAATTCAGCACAAACTGCTATCCGAATGGCGCAATGGCGTTAACGTACTGCCTTGGCGAGCATGGTCGAGCTTTGCCCAACCGCCCCATCACTAACACCACCTGCCATCCCGACCTTCAACTTCCCCCGACCGACGTATCACGCTGGGCGCACGATTCAGCACACGCCTCGCCACTGCCAACTCCTCCATTAGCTCCGCCCCTTCGCCCACATTGAATACAGCCACCGACTGCGCCAAGTGCTGCGCTTGCTCTTGCATCGACTCTGCAGCTGCGGCAGCCTGCTCGACTAGCGCCGCATTTTGCTGCGTCACCTCATCCATCTGCGTTACTGCCTGGTTTACCTGCTCGATCCCCGCGCTCTGTTCCTGCGAGGCCGCCGCGATCTCGCTCAT
>JAUSQB010000388.1 GCA_030652715.1 Rugosibacter sp. | reverse complement strand
GAACGGCGTGCTGTGTATGACGCCGATGTGTTGCCTCGTTACATCGTGTTTCCGTTTTAAGGAGATAAGAATGCATCCAGTGGCTTTGGCACCAAAAAACTCAGCCTCGCAGACGTCTGCGCCGCTGGATGATTTCACCTGGAATGGCTGGTCAGCCATGGAAACGCAGTGGCGGGTTGAGCGATTGCTCAGCCGCTATGTGGCGTGTCTCGACGAAGACACATTGGAGAGCTGGCCGGATTTTTTCACGCCGGATGCTTGTCGTTACGAGATCATTACGCGTGAAAACGTAGAACGCGGCATGCCGCTGGCGATGATATTTTGTACCAGTCGCGGCATGCTGGTTGACCGCATCGTCTCACTGCGCGAAGCCAATATTTATCCGCAACGCTGGTATCGGCATGTTGTCTCGAGTGTGCTGATTCAGTCAGTTGATGCAGAGTGCCTGCAAGTGCAGAGCAATTATGTTGTTTTTCAAACCCGTCGCACCGGCCAGACAGATATTTTCAGTGCAGGCAAATATGTTGATCGCATCGTACTTGACAATGGCGAACTTAAATTCGTCGAAAAGCGGGTGGTGGTCGATACGCATCGTATCGATACGCTACTCGTTGCCCCCATCTGACGGAGGATGACATCATGAACGCACCCATGGAAAATTTCGAGCAGCGTTGGACATCCAGTCCAGAGGGTTTTCGCGTTCCGTATGAAGTGTTTACTGATCGCGCCTACTACGACAAAGAGCAAGAAAAGATTTTCCGTGGCGAGACTTGGTCATTTGTTGGCCTGGAAGCCGAGTTACCCAATAAAGGCGACTTTAAAGCCACGGCCATTGGTGACACACCCGTCATTGTGACGCGTGACCAAGCTGGCCAGATTCGTGTATTTAAAAATCGCTGCGCGCATCGTGGCGCGCTTTTAGTGCGTGAGTCGCGCGGTAACGTCAAATCATTTGACTGCGTGTATCACCAATGGTCGTTTGATCTCACCGGCACGCTACGTGGCGTGCCCATGCGGCGTGGTGTGCGTGGACAAGGGGGGATGCCGCCCGAGTTTGATATGGCGAATTTTGGGCTGGATGCACTGCGCGTCGAAACCCTGAATGGCGTCATTTTTGCCAGTTTTTCCGCTACGGTTGAGCCATTAGTTGATTACCTCGGTGAAGAGGTTGTTGATACGATTAAACGAATTTTTAATCGACCGATCCGGATTATGGGCGATCAACGTCAGTACATTCACGGCAACTGGAAACTCTACGCTGAAAACACTCGAGACCCCTACCATGGGAGTTTGCTGCATCTGTTTCACAACACCTTTGGCCTTTACCGTGCAACGCAAGCCGGAACAACCCACATGGATGCCTCGAAGCGCCATTCGGTTATAAAAGTCGTCGCATCTGCCACGCCAACCAGTGAGAGCGAAGACAAAGAGGTGTATAAGGATGTGCGTTCCTACAACACCGAGTTTCGCTTGCAAGACCCCAGCATTCTCGCGGGCAGGAAAGAGTTCGACGATAGCGCAACGCTCATCATCAATGCCATTTTCCCCAACCTGCTCTTGCAGCAGATTGCCAACACCTTGGCTGTGCGCCAGTCGGTGACCTATGCGCCGGATGCGTTCGAGATTGTCTGGACACTCTTCGGTTACGCAGATGACGATGAAGAAATGCAAATGATCCGCATGAAGCAGTCCAACTTGATCGGGCCAGCCGGTTTGATTTCGATGGAGGATGGCGAAGCGGTGGAGATCGTGCAGGATGCCGTGGTGCGTGATGGTCAAAAGACCTCGCTTCTTGCGATGGGCGGCGGGCGCGCTGAGAATGTTGAACACATGATTACCGAAGCCCCGATCATTGGGTTTTGGGAAAATTATTGCCATTATCTGGGCATCACGCAGAGCCGGATGGAATAATTCAATAGGGCATAAAAAGTCGGTGCTGGTGATACGGCGCTTACGCTTAAGCTGACATCCAAAGATCAGCAATACTGAAAAATAAACACACTTAAGAGGAGTGAATCGCAATGTCAACGTACCAGGCGGGAACCTACACAGGTGATGCCCCGCAAGTATGGCCTGCCAAGTTAAATCAAGTTCCCAAAGAGGTTTTTGGCGATAAGGCGCTGTTTGAAGAAGAACTCAAGAAGATTTTTTACGGCGACTGCTGGCATGCTGTCGGCCATGCGGCAGAAATCCCCAACATTGGCGACTTCAAGACCTTTGACCTGGGCCGAGTGCCGCTACTGATTGCGCGTGGCAAAGATAATCAGGTGCGCGTGTTTTATAACAGCTGCACCCACCGCGGCAACCAGCTGGAAACGTCCGTCAGCGGCAACCGCAAAGAGTTTGAATGTCCTTACCATCGGTGGCTGTTTTCTCTGGAAGGCGATTTGGCCGCCTGCCCCGGGTCGAAAGAATTCGCGCCGGATTTCAAGCAAGAGAACTTTGGCTTGGTTGAAGTTAAAAGCGAGCAGTTTCTTGGCTTGATTCTCGTCACCATGGGGGCCAACACTCCGCCGTTAAAAGAGTGGCTGGGCGAGCTTGTGCCCCCGACGCTAAGCACGATACTCGGTGGCGATGGTCGGCTCAAGCTGCTGGGCTACCAAAAAGTTCGCTATGCCTCCAACTGGAAAGGCTACAACGATAACGACGGCTATCACGGTGGGCTGTTGCATACGGCTTTCCGCATGCTTAATTTTCAAGGCGGGCAGGGAACCCAGCGCATGAGTGTCAATGGTCATTGGATCATCGAGGCGGAATTAAAGCCCGCGCAAAATACGGGGTTTTTGAATGACCCCTCATTGATCGATTTCAAGGCAACCGACCCCAAGCGCGGATCCCTTATCGTGCAGTTGTATCCATTAACGGTGATGGTTAAGCATATGGATGTGGTTAACCTGCGCTTTGCTGTAGCGCGCAGCCATGACGTCACCGAAGTGCACTACGCCTACTTTGCGCATGAAGACGATGATGAGGCTTTGTTGCAGCACCGTATTCGCCAGGCTTCCAACCTGCTGGGCCCCTGTGGCATGGTGAGCATGGAAGATGCGGCAGTCTTTCAGCGCATTCACATTGGCAACCACACGCCAGGTTTTGCCGAGTTTCAAAAGGGTGTGGCGAGTCTCAGCGAGTTGTCGTTCGATGTGAAACAAAGTGACGAAAGCGGTAATCTGCCGCGCTGGGAACACTACCGCAAAGTGATGGGTTTCAAACGGGAGGGAGAGCAATGAGTCAAGCAGTGAACGCCGCACATCTGAGCGCCATAGAAGCGCTTCACACGGCCTATTTAGCCGCGCTGGACCAAGGCGACATGGCCGCCTGGGCCGCCACTTTTGCTGCTGACGAAGCGAGCTATTTTTGTATTTCAGCCGAAAACGACCGTCGCAGCTTGCCGCTGGCCCTGATGTACGACGACTGTCGCGGCCGGATTGATGATCGTGTCTCGTTTGTTACCAAAGTCTGGG
>JAUSQB010000376.1 GCA_030652715.1 Rugosibacter sp. | reverse complement strand
CAACTACCTGATGGGCAAGGCTCCCTTCCCTTTTGATCTGCTCTACTGGAACTCGGACTCCACGCGCATGCCCTACAAAATGCATAGCGAATATCTACGCAACATGTATCTGAAAAATCTGCTCAAAGAACCTGGGGGCATCACCCTGCTCGATACGCCAATTGATCTTTCAAAAGTCACCACGCCCAGTTATTTTATTTCCACCGTTGAAGACCATATCGCGCCCTGGAAAAGCACCTATCTGGGAACAAGCTTGCTAGGCGGCCCGGTGCGCTTCGTGCTCGGCGGCTCGGGGCACATTGCCGGCATCGTCAATCCCCCGAGTGCCGGAAAGTATGGCTACTGGACGCATGACGAAAAACCCGGAGGAAAACGTGGCAGCAAGAAAAAATCCTCGCCAGCCAGCGCGGATGATTGGCTAAGTACCGCCGAAAAACACGAAGGTTCATGGTGGACCGACTGGCAGGCCTGGATTACGCAATTGAACAGCGAACAAGTGCCTGCCCGCAACCCGGCCAAAGGCAAACTCAAGGTGCTGGACGACGCCCCCGGCACCTATGCCAAGCTGCGCCTTGACATGCAAAAGAAAGCTTGACCCACGCCGTGACTTTCGATTTATCAGAGCAAGCTGCCGCTAACACCTCATCCATTGACTGCACCACACTCACCCCCTTGCGGGTAGTGCTGGATACGAATGTGTTGCTCTCGCTCTATGTGTTTGCCGATAGCCGCTTTGCCCCGCTGCGCGACTGCATTGAAAGCGGACTATGGTGTGCCATCAGCAGTGCCCCCTGCCTGGCTGAATTTGCGCGGGTGCTGGCTTATCCGCAGTTTGGTTTAGCCTGCGCCGAGCAACACGCAGCCTACGCTCGCTACGCCCGCCATGTTCATAGTGTCACGCTCGCGTCGGTGCTGCCCACAGCAGCCGGATCATTTGCTTTGCCGCGATGCAAAGATCGTGATGATCAAAAGTTTCTTGAAGCAGCACAGGATGGTTCAGCCGATTGGCTGGTGACCAGCGACAAAGCTCTGCTGGTGCTAGCAAAGCGGGATCGTCTTCGCGACCTGTTTTGCATCCTCACCCCCGAGATGGCGCTCCAAAAAGAAAAGCCCTGAGCCCGTTTTTGGCAAATCGACGACACGACGGGGCACCAAGTTGTAGTGTTCCACCTCTCCGACGAGCTTACATGCTTTGTATGGCATAGTCAGCGTACGTTACTGCATTCCTTTGCTGTTCGTCGGAGCAGCTTCATCCTGCTGGCAATTTTTCACGAAATCCTGCAACGTGGCGAAGACATTGCCTTCGCCCACTTTTTGCAGAATGTCCGCACGCGCCAATTTTTCCCGCACATTGGGACGCACTTCGCAAAGAATCAGCCGGGTACCGTGACGATGAAAACTATCCACCATTTCATCGAGTGCCTGTAAACCCGTCGCGTCGATGAAAGGCACATGCGCCAGGCGCAATACTACTTGCGCCATAGGCGATTGAATGGTTTTCAGCGTGTGCTCGAGCTTTTCAGCCGCGCCAAAAAAGAAAGGGCCATCGATCCGGTACACCAGCGTCCGTGGTGGCAAAGCGGGCAGCTTCTCACCCTCTTCGCTGCCCGTATCTTCGACCACCTGAACCGCATGCGCCATGCGCCGCATGAACAGCAGCGAGGCGAGCACGACGCCAACATTGACGGCAATCACGAGATCGGCAAATACCGTCAAGACGAATGTGATTAACAAAATGGCAACATCGGCACGCGGGGCAGTTCGCGCAAGATGAAAAAAATGAGGCACATCGCTCATGTTGTAAGCGACAACAAACAGAATAGCCGCCAGCACACACAGTGGAATATAGGCCGCCAGCGGTGCCAGCAGTACAACCGTGAGGATCAGGAAAATAACGTGCGTGATCCCTGCCAGCGGGCTGCTGGCACCGTTGCGAATATTGGTGGCCGTGCGCGCTATCGCGCCTGTCGCCGCAAAACCGCCAAACAAGGGCGAAAAAATGTTGGCGACACCTTGCCCGATGAGTTCCTGGTTTGAGTCGTGCCGCGTACCGGCCATGCCGTCAGCAACCACCGCCGAGAGGAGCGATTCAATCGCTCCGAGCAAGGCAATCGTGAACGCCGGGCCAATCAGGCTGACGATGTCGGTAAACGACATGGGTATCGGCTGAAACGCGGGCAGGCCTTGCGGTATCCCGCCAAAAGCGCTGCCGATGGTCGCCACACCCTCGAATTTGAATACGCTCTGTAACAAGGTAGCTACCACCAGAGCCACCAACGGCGCGGGAACCCTGCGCAACAGGCGCGGGCCGAACACCAGCAGAATCAAGCTCAATAGTGCAAGCCCTGTCGTTGCAAGATGAGCAGAAGGCAGCGCCAGGAACAGTTGCTCCAGCTTTTCGTGAAAATGCTCACCTCCCCCTGTGACCGTCAAGCCAAAAAAATCGCGCCATTGTCCAACCCAGATGATGATGCCGATCCCCGCAGTGAAACCAATGATGACCGGATCAGGGATGTATTTGATGACCGAACCCAAGCGCGCAAAGCCCATGGCAAGAAGAATGACACCCGCCATCAATGAGGCGATCTGTAATCCGGTGATGCCATATTTCGCAGTGATTCCGGCAAGAATGACGATGAAGGCACCCGTAGGGCCGGAAATTTGCAGGCGCGTACCACCAAAAACGGAGGTAAATAATCCGGCAACAATCGCCGTGTAAATCCCCTGTTCAGGCTTGGCCCCCGATGCAATGGCAAACGCCATGGCCAGTGGCAACGCAACCACGCCAACGATGACACCGGCAATCAGGTTGTTGACGAGATGCTTGGCAGAAAATAGTCCGGCACGGTGCGCTTCGACTAAGGCGATCATGACAAAAGGATAATCAATATACTAATAGATAATATTACTGCTATCGCCGCATTCATGCACGCGCAGTTCAGCCAAATAGCGCAAGCCAAGAATGGCTCGGCTGCCATACCACGAGACCATTTCGCCATCGATGCGGTGCACTGGCTTAGCACTCAAAGCAGCAATTTCTGCTGCATGCTTGACAGTGAAGGCAAAGGGCTCGGAGGGCAGCAGCACGCGGTCGACTTGAGTGAGCCAGGAGGCGTTCCACTCAAATTGAGGGAACCGCGTTGACGCGTCAAAAGGCAGCGTATCCCAGCCAGCTGCTTTGAGCATCGAAGCAATGTAAGTGTCGCCGCGCACGGTCATCCACGGCTCGCGCCAGATGGGATACAGCACGGCTTCACGCGGGCGGATGGCTGCAACTTCGGCCAATTCGGCACGTGCTGCGTGAAATTCATCGCGCAATTTGTCGGCGCTGGCGAGTCGGCGAAAAATACCGCCGAGCAGTGCATACAGGTCGAGATTGTCTGCCAACGTGCGTGGATGCACGACCACCACCTGTGGCACGAAGGTCATCATTTCTTCCACCTGCTCGCGGCGATTTTCGTCGATATCAGCAATCAGATGGGTAGGTGCCAAGGCACGCACAGCCTCGATGTTGACGTTCTTGGTGCCACCGACTTTCTGCACGCTGCGCAGCCTTTCTTTGGGATGAACGCAAAACCCAGTGCGGCCAACTAATGCAGATGCAAGGCCCAGATCGCAGACCAGCTCGGTCAGACTGGGCACCAGACTGACGATGCGAAGCGTGCCGTCAAATGGTGTATGTTGGTGACCAAGGGCATCCACGAGAGCATCCGGCAGCACCATCGTTTATGGGTTAAAAATCGAGACCGCGCGGTTTGCTGCCCAAATGGATGAAATCACATCGAACAGCGGGGAAGCAGCAGGCACACCGGGCAGTTCAGCAGCTGACTCAAAATCAAAAAGTCGGCGCTGGCAACACGCCGCCATACCCTGTTTGTCTGGAGTGGAGCGCATGCCACACACAGCGCCGTCATCTGAACCGTTACCTGCATAGCAGTGCGTCAACGCTTCTTCGCCCATTCCACTGGATGCGCCGGTAATAAAGACACGCAGCTCACCTTAAAGGTTCGGCTGAACAGTGACTACGGCCGGTTAACCAGACCATGCAGCCATTACCGCCTGATAGAGCAAAACTCATTGCACAGCAGGCTCTTTTTGCTTGACTACCGTGGTCTGTATGCCGCCTTGAACCAAGGCAGCTCGCGCGCGATCCATTTCTGCAAAGCTGCTGAAAGGGCCGACACGCACTCGCTGCATCACCCCTTTATTGGCAGTCGTGACTTCCTGCACACTAGCTTCAAACCCCTGTAAAGCGAGTTTCGCTTTCAGATTGTCCACGTCCTGCGCATTTTGAAATGCACCCACCTGAAGAAAAAAGATATCCACAGATTTCGCTGCCATGGGGGATTCAGCGGGGGCAGTAGTGGCAGATGGTGGCGCATAGCCCGGCGTAGCTGGCAGCATATCGTAGAACTCCAGCTTCTGTTTTTCCCGTGGCTTGTCGCCCGGCTTGCCCGGCAAAGAAACATCTGATTGCATCGGCACGATATCCGTCCCGGGGGCAGCAAGTTCCTGATTCCTGAATGGCAGAGGCATGCGGTTAAACAGCCAGACCAGGATAAATGCTGCCACCAAACCGATGACCAATCCGATAAAAACACCCATAAGCGTGCCACCGCTGCTTTTTTTGGCCGAGGGGCGTCGGACAGTATTTTTTTTCATAGATCACATACTTTCAGGTTGCGAAACACCAAGAATCGACAAGCCGTTTTGCAGCACCTGCCGAGTGGCAAGCGCCAAGGCCAGCCGCGCATTGCGCGTCGGCTCATCATCGACAAGCACACGTTCTGCGTTATACCAGCTGTGAAAATCCGCCGCCAGGTCTTTGAGATAAAACGCCAGAGAATGCGGCGCGTAATCGCGCGCTGCGCTTTGAATCAACTCAGGGAACTCGGCCAGACGCTGACATAAAGCAATTTCACGTTCATGGGTCAGCGGGCTTAAATCAGCCGTTGCAAGTTGTGCCGCATCGCCTGTCCATTGGGCCAAAACCGAGCAAATACGGGCATGTGCATATTGCACGTAATACACCGGGTTGTCGTTGCTCTGGCTTTTGGCCAGATCCAGATCAAAGTCCAGCGCCTGATCGCACTTGCGCAGCATATAAAAAAAGCGGCAGGCATCATTACCGACTTCACTGCGCAACTGGCGCA
>JAUSQB010000375.1 GCA_030652715.1 Rugosibacter sp. | reverse complement strand
CAACTCACGCGCATCACTTTTCCCTACATTCTGTTCATGTCGCTGGTCGCACTCGCTGCCGGGATTCTGAATACCTGGAATCGTTTTAGCCTGCCCGCCTTCACACCAGTGCTGCTCAATCTTTCTTTTATCGGCATGGCGCTGTTTGCCGCGCCCTGGTTTAACCCGCCCATTGTGGTCCTGGGCTGGGCGGTTTTTCTCGGTGGCGCATTGCAACTCGCCATTCAAATCCCCGCGCTGGCAAAAATCGGCATGCTGCCGCGCTTTGATCCTGTATGGCGCGACCCTGGCGTGCAGCGCATTCTCAAGCTCATGGGACCTGCCGTGCTGGGTGTTTCTGTCTCGCAAATCAGTCTGCTGATCAACACCATCTTCGCCTCATTCTTGCCCAGCGGCAGCATCTCCTGGCTTTACTATGCGGATCGGTTGATGGAATTTCCTGCCGGATTGCTTGGCGCAGCGCTAGGCACCATTCTGCTGCCAAGTCTTGCACGCACCCATGCCAGCGGCAACCCTGCCGAATTTTCCGCCCTGCTCGACTGGGGCTTGCGGCTCACCTTGATGTTGACGCTGCCCGCCTCTCTTGCACTGGCGCTGCTGGCCGTGCCTTTGCTGTCCACACTGTTCCAGCATGGCGCATTTACAGCGCTCGACGTGCTGCGCACTCGCGAAGCGCTGGTGGCTTATTCCATTGGGCTCACCGGGCTGATCCTGGTCAAAGTGCTCGCCCCTGGTTTTTACGCACGCCAGGATATTCGCACGCCAGTAAAGATTGCTTTGTTCACGCTGCTGCTAACCCAATTGATGAATCTGGCCTTTATCGGCTGGCTCAAGCATGCCGGACTAGCCTTGTCCATCGGTCTGGCTTCCTGCGTGAATGCAGCGCTGCTGTGGCGCGGACTACGCCAGCGCGGAGCATATCTGCCAACGGCGGGCTGGAATAAATTCATATTGAAGCTGATCGTAGCGCTGGGCGTACTCGGCAGCGTGCTTTGGTTTTTTGTCGGCAATGATGCGAGCTGGCTCGTGATGAGCGGCAAAGAACGGTTGCTAAAGCTCGCCTTGATCGTCGCGGGGGGGGGCATCAGTTACTTTGTCACCCTCGCGTTACTGGGTTTTCGTCCGAGTGATTTTCGTCGTCGGGGCTAAGGTAAACAAGTGGGCCATTGCGCGAAAGGCCCGAGTGTTTTGTCATAAACGCCGTATCACCAGCACCGACTTTTTGCGACCGCAACACAGATACAACCTGCTAGGATGCATTTTTTACCATTCATTTCACACCGTATTTTTATATCCATAAGGAGCGCTCGATGAGCATCAAAACGATTCCCAACTTCATTGCCGGTGAATTTGTATCATCAGGCAACACATTTGAAAAACGCTCGCCGGTGAATAACGAGGTGATCGCCACGGTGGCTGAAGCCTCGCGTGAAGATGTCGATCAAGCCGTCACCTCGGCGCGGACCGCTTTGCGCGGCAGCTGGGCAAAAATATCCACCAGCGACCGCTCTGACATGCTCTACGCCATTGCCAACGAAATGACTCGGCGCTTCGATGATGTTGTCGACGCCCAAACTGCCGATACCGGCATGCCCGCCTC
>JAUSQB010000365.1 GCA_030652715.1 Rugosibacter sp. | reverse complement strand
TCCAGCGCCGCCATCAGGGTTTCTTCCGCACTGCTACTGATCAAATGCATGACGAGCGCAGTCAGGTGTTTTTCCCAGAAATCATCTTCAATCCGGCTTGATGACTCACTCAGGCTGGTGGCCAGTTGAATCAAGCGCAGCGTATCAGGGGTTTGTTTAATACGGCGCGGAGGGCGATTGCGTTTCATGCGGAAAGCGGGTTGGGCACCCGTTATGGAGGAGGGCCAAGGGCTGTTGATTCTAACAGTGCTTTTGTGCCGTGATCTGCCGTGGTCTTGGTTTGCGTGCTAAGCCGCTAAAAAAAGAAATACCGTAGGCCGTTTATCAATGGGCGGTGCGGCTTGCTTTTTCCACTCGCTGACGGGGCGTGTGGTGACGTATTCCTGATCCAGCGTGAGATCAGTCGCCAGACACAGCAGTGTTTGTGCGCGGGTATGGGTTGTCAATGCATTAAACAGAACGAGATTTCGATAAGGTGTTTCAATAAAAATCTGCGTCTGTTGCAGGCGGGTAGATTCTTTTTCCAGCTCAATGATGCGCTGGCTGCGCTCTGGCTCCTTGGCGGGCAGATAGCCATGAAAAGCAAATCGCTGCCCGTTCAGCCCCGAGGCCATGAGGGCTAGCAGTATAGATGAAGGGCCGACCAGCGGTTTGACGCATAAGCCGAGCGCATGCGTACGTCGAACCAGCAATGCACCGGGATCGGCAACTGCCGGACAACCGGCTTCGGACATTAACCCGATGTCATGGCCTGCATGAAGTGGCGCTAAAAGCCGGTCAATGTCGGCAGGGCTCGGTTTTTCGGGCAATTGCTCAATGGCCAAGTCACGCAAGGGTGTCGGGTGCTCCATGCGCTTTAGTTCCGCACGAGCGGTTTTTGCGTTTTCAGCAACGAAGTACGTTAGCCGACAGGCCGCTTCACGGGTTGCTGGCGGCAAGCAATATTGCCAGGGCGTGTCACCCAGCGCGACAGGCAGTAACCAGAGAGTTCCTGACATGATTAGGGCGCTCAGGGTAATCGTGCGCCTGCGCTGCGCAGCATGTCGCACAGGGTAATGAGCGGCAAGCCTATGAGCGCGGTGGGGTCGTCCCCGCGTTGATAACGTAATAAAGAGACACCCAGGCCTTCTGATTTAGCGCTTCCCGCGCAGTTCAGTGCGTCTTCTTTATCAAGGTAGGCTTCAATTTCTGCGTCCGTCAAATCGCGAAAACCGACGTATGTGGGAATGCATTGAACTTGCGTGTGCCCTGTGGCACTGTTGAGCACGCACAGCCCCGTGTGGAAAGTGATTTCGTTTCCACTCATTAGCCTTAACTGTTGCCGGGCATTTTGCCTTGTTCCCGGCTTGCCAAACCGCTGCTCATCGCAAGCGGCTACCTGGTCAGAGCCTATGATCAAGGCATTGGGGAACTGTTTGGCAACGGCTTGCGCCTTGGCTTGGGCAAGCCGCTGTGCGGTGGCGGCAGCAAGCTCGTTTGGCAAAGCTGATTCATCGATGTCGGGGGCGGCAATAGCAAAGGAGAGCTGCAAGCGACGCAGAAGTTCACTGCGAAAGGGGGACGTAGAGGCGAGAATGAGCTGCTGGACCATGTTCAAGACTTGAAAAACAAAGGCTAGTCATGATAACATTCAACGCTTATGCCTCACGAGACTTCTTCTTTACAAAGGCTGGATATGGAGCCCATGGAACCCGTAGAATCCATAGGGGCTGCTGGAGCGGTTTGGGCACTGGCAACGGTGAATGGTTTGGAGCTTGCTCGTAATGGTCGTTTTGTTCAAGGCAATGTGCCTTTAAAATGGCTGCCTAATTTGGCAGATCGGCTGCTGGAGCTTGACGGTTCATTGGCTGTTAGGCTGGAAGGATCGCAAAGCGAGGAAAAGTCGCTGCTACGGCTGGTGATTGATGGCACGTTGTTGTTGCAGTGTCAGCGTTGTTTGGCAAATGTTCGTTTGCCGGTGCAGGTCAATAGCGTGTTGCAATTGATCAGCGCCGGTGAAGATTGGCCGGATGAAGAGTTGATGGATGACGATATGGATGCCATTGACGCCAGTGAAGTGTTGGATATTGTCGGCCTGGTAGAGAATGAGGTGTTGCTGGCGCTGCCTTTGGCGCCACGGCATGAGCAATGTGAGTTGCCTGGAGAATTCGGGGCAGCTGAAAATGAATACGGATCGACGTCGTTTTTGGCGTTGGCCGCTTTGAAGAAGCATTGAAACAAGGAGCATTAAATAATGGCTGTTCAGCAGAATAAAAAATCCCCTTCCAAGCGTGGCATGCATCGCGCCCATGACTTCCTGACCGCCCCGGCACTTGCGGTTGAAGCAACGTCAGGTGAAGTTCATCTGCGTCACCACATTTCGCCTTCCGGCGTTTATCGTGGCAAAAAAGTCATCAAGGCTAAAGGCGAGTAAGTTTTCAAGATGAATGCGGCCGGATGCGATCTGCGTATCCGGCCGTTTTTTTGTCGAGAAGCCTGAATCATGGCTATTACTCTGGCGATCGATTGTATGGGGGGCGATCATGGCCCCCAAGTCACGCTGCCTGCGACATTTGATTTTTTGCGTAAAAATCCCTCTTGTTCGGCTATTTTGGTCGGGCAGGAAGAAATATTGCGCTCTTATGTCACGCCGGTTGCACAAGAGTTTTCAGCGCGTATTTCAGTTCACAATGCAACTGAAGTCGTTGGTATGGACGAGCCCGTAGCCAGTGCATTACGTGGTAAAAAAGACTCTTCGATGCGCGTGGCAATCAATCTGGTTAAAGAAGGTCTTGCCCACGCGGCGGTGTCAGCGGGGAATACGGGCGCATTGATGGCTATTTCGCGCTTTGTGCTAAAGACTTTGCCGGGTATTGATCGACCAGCAATTTGCACCGTACTGCCCTCTCGGCGTGGTGCGACTTATGTACTTGATCTTGGCGCAAATGTCGATTGCAGTGCAGAACATTTGCTGCAATTTGGCATCATGGGCGCCATGCTGGCTTCCGCGCTTGAACACAAAGAGCGCCCAAGTGTTGGATTGCTCAATATTGGCGAAGAGGATATCAAGGGTAACGATATCGTCAAGCGCGCCGGTGAGTTATTGCGGCAAAGCGATCTGAATTTTTTTGGTAATGTTGAAGGCAATGACATTTTTAACGGCACGACTGATGTCGTCGTGTGCGATGGCTTTGTTGGCAATGTGACCTTAAAGGCGTCTGAAGGCTTGGCGCAAATGATTTCCAGCGGTCTTAAAGAAGAGTTTTCGCGCTCGATGTTCACTCGTTTAGCTGCTCTAATTGCTATGCCGGTATTGAAATCTTTTCGCCGTCGCTTTGACCATCGTCGCTACAATGGCGCAAGTTTATTGGGGCTAAAAGGTATCGTGGTTAAAAGTCATGGCTCGGCTGATCAGCTGGCATTTCTATCCGCTTTGACGCGAGCAGCAGAGGCTGCGCGCCAGCAGCTACCTGATAAAATCGCCGCGCGCATGGCCGTCGTATCACCAGCGCCGACTCTTTGTGATTAATCGTCCGCCGTTTACAGGTTTACAGCAATGATCCATACGCGTATTACAGGCACAGGCAGCTACCTGCCTGGTCAACCGATCAGTAATCAAGCGCTAATTGCTTTGCACTCGCTTGATTCGTCCGACGACTGGATATCCGAGCGCACAGGCATTCGTGCCCGACATATCGCCGCAGCAGGTGAGGCCAGCAGTGATCTGGCACTGCATGCTTGCCAGCGTGCCCTGGCTGCCGCAGGACGGGCCGCGAACGACGTTGATTTGATCATCGTGGCGACATCAACTCCAGACTATATTTTCCCCAGTACAGCGGCCTTGTTGCAGAAGAAGCTCGGCATTACCAACGGTGCCCCCGCGTTTGATGTGCAAGCAGTCTGTAGCGGTTTTGTTTATGCGCTGAGCGTGGCGGAAAAATTTATTCGGTCCGGTTCGCACCGGTGCGCCTTGATTGTGGGCAGCGAAGTTTTTTCGCGCATCATGGATTGGTCGGATCGCGGAACTTGTGTTTTATTTGGTGATGGCGCGGGTGCGGTCGTGCTAGAAGCAGCGAACCGCCCCGGGGTTTTAGCCACAGCGCTGCATGCAGATGGCAGTCATGCCGATATGCTGTCCGTCCCAGGCCAAGTCTGTGGTGGTGAAGTGACTGGGGATCCATTTTTGCGCATGGATGGCCAGGCGGTATTTAAATTTGCGGTTAAGGTGCTCACTGAAGTCGCTAACGAAGTTTTGCATACGGCAGGCTTGACGGTTGATCAGCTTGACTGGTTAATTCCGCATCAGGCGAATGTGCGGATATTACAATCCACGGCAAAAAAACTGGGTTTGCCCAGCGAAAAATGCATCGTGACCGTTGATCATCACGGCAATACTTCCGCAGCATCTATTCCCTTGGCGCTTGACGAAGCAGTGCGTCAAGGCCGCATACAACCAGGCCAAAATCTACTGCTGGAAGGCGTGGGTGGCGGGTTTACCTGGGGTGCTGTGCTGCTTGCATTCTGAATCCTGACTATTTGAGATCATTACGATGAAATTTGCACTTGTTTTCCCTGGTCAAGGTTCGCAATCGCTCGGCATGATGGCGCACTACGGTGATGCCAGCATAGTACGGGCTACGTTCGATGAAGCCTCTGCGTCACTCGGCCGCGATCTCTGGCAACTGGCAGCAGAGGGGCCGACGGATGCTTTGAATCAGACCGTGAATACCCAACCTTTGATGCTTACCGCAGGGGTGGCTACCTATCGATTATGGCTGGAAAAAGGCGGCGCGCGTCCCACTGTGATGGCAGGTCATAGTCTGGGCGAGTATTCTGCCTTGGTGGCCGCCGGTGTTTTGTCGCTCAAGGATGCCGTACCCCTGGTTGAGTTGCGTGCGCGCGCAATGCAAGAAGCCGTAGCCGCTGGGGAGGGCGCAATGGCGGCCATACTCGGCCTGGATGTGGCGGCAGTAATTGCGGCTTGCGCTGAGTCGGCGCAAGGCCAGGTTGTTCAGGCGGTTAATTTCAATGAACCTAAGCAAACGGTCATCGCGGGTCACAAGGCGGCCGTTGAGCGGGCAGCCGAGGTGGTTAAGGCCAAAGGTGCAAAACGGGCGGTGATGCTGCCCGTTTCTGCCCCTTTTCATTGTAGCCTAATGCTGCCAGCTGCCGAAAAATTACGTGTGCGTTTAGCGCAACTGAGGTTTTCGATTCCGCAAATCCCCGTGCTAAATAACGTCGACGTTGCCCAGCTAACCGATCCGGAGACCATTAAAGAAGCACTGGTGCGCCAAGCGGCCTCGCCTGTGCGCTGGGTTGAGATCATGCAGGCGATGCAAAAAATGGGGATCACTCATGTGATTGAATGTGGTCCGGGCAAAGTACTATCAGGCCTGGCCAAGCGTTGCGATGAAAATCTCACGGGGCTGGCTATGGCAGATTTAGCAGGGATCGATGCCGCATTAACATTACTGGGTACTTACTGAGGTAAAGCATGAATGATTTGCAAGGGCAGGTTGTATTAGTCACCGGGGCGTCGCGCGGTTTAGGGCGGGCGATTGCCTTAGCGCTTGGTGCACACGGGGCAACGGTGATTGGCACGGCGACATCTGCTGCCGGTGCGGCGGATATTCAAAAATCGCTTGATGCGGCCAGGATTACTGGCTGGGGTGCTGTTGCCAATGTGACAGATGCTGAGCTATGCGAAACCCTGGTAAGCGAAATTGAAACTAAATTCGGTGCAGTTTCTGTGCTCGTCAATAATGCCGGCATCACCCGCGACAACCTCGCCTTGCGCATGAAAGAGGACGAGTGGGATGAGGTGATGGAAACGAACCTTAAAGCGGTGTTTCGACTCTCGAAGCTGGTCATGCGCGGCATGATGAAAGCGCGATTTGGCCGCATTATCAACATTACGTCGGTGGTAGGCGAAGCGGGCAATCCGGGTCAGGCAAACTACGCGGCGGCCAAAGCCGGCGTGGCGGGTATGAGTCGCGCGCTAGCGTACGAACTGGGTAGCCGCAATATCACGGTCAATTGCATTGCACCAGGATTCATCGATACCGATATGACACGTGCGTTGCCCGAAGCGCAGCGCGATGCATTACTCAATAAAATTCCTCTGGGCCGTCTCGGACGACCGGAAGAAATTGCTGCGACAGTCGCCTTTTTGGCCTCGCCGCACGCCGGATACATTACAGGCAGCACAGTTAATGTAAATGGTGGCATGTATATGGCCTGATTTCTTCAAAGAAGTCAGTTCTTTTTGTTAAACTAGGCGGGTTTTTAACACCCGATAAATCAGGGAAGGAATTGCACTATGGATAACATTGAACAACGCGTCAAAAAAATCGTAGCTGAACAACTCGGCGTGAATGAAGCCGATATTAAAAACGAGTCTTCGTTTGTGGACGACCTGGGTGCCGACTCCCTGGATACCGTTGAGCTGGTCATGGCATTAGAAGAAGAGTTCGAGTGTGAAATACCCGACGAAGACGCAGAGAAAATTACCAGCGTTCAACAAGCTATTGATTACGTCAACACCAATCTCAAAAAATAAGCACGGCAATAAGTTCAATCACATCACTACTTTTCATTTCGGGAGTCACTAGTGCCAGATGTGTCATTTGCATCATCTTCTAGTTCACGGCGTCGCGTAGTTGTCACCGGCCTGGGTCTTGTATCTCCCGTGGGTAACTCTGTTCCCGAGGCTTGGGATAATATTATCGCCGGGAAAAGTGGCATCGGACCGATTACTCGGTTTGACGCATCAGCCGTATCGGTGCGTATTGCCGGCGAAGTGAAAGGTTTTGATGCCACGACTTATCTAGCTGCCAAGGAAGCACGTCGAATGGATGCATTTATCCATTACGGCATGGCCGCAGGCATTCAGGCCGTACGTGATTCCGGTATCGAAGTTACCGATGAAAATGCGGATCGCATTGGCGTCAATATCGGCTCGGGCATTGGCGGTTTGCCGATGATTGAAGAAACCCACAATGATTTTCTATCCGGTGGGCCGCGCAAGATTTCCCCTTTTTTTATTCCTGGCACCATTATCAATATGATCTCTGGCAATTTGTCGATCATGTACGGGATGAAGGGGCCGAATATTGCGGTAGTCACTGCCTGCAGCACAGGCCTACATGCCATTGGCTTGTCGGCACGCATGATTGAATATGGCGA
>JAUSQB010000362.1 GCA_030652715.1 Rugosibacter sp. | reverse complement strand
CGACCACGATGTAGTCGGCTGACGTGTTGGCGTCATCGTCATAACGCGATAAGCCCTGCAGACAAGAGGGGCAGGAGGTGAGAATTTTCACGTGATCCACCGTCTCGCCAGCACTGTCCAGCCCGGAAATGGGATCAAACGACGGGCTCAAGGCGTTTTTCCCGGCACGCAGCCGCGCTGCGCCCAGGGTGATTTCTTCCTGCTTTCTGAAGCGCACCTGCGTCGATATATCCGGCCGGGTGACGGCCAGCGTGCCGGATTCGCCGCAGCAGCGATCATTCAAATCGACCTGCTGGCCCATCAATGCATTGGCAACCTTGATGCCCGAGTGGTGTTTCATTGGCGTGTGGCATGGCTCGTGATACATGTAGCGCACACCCTTGGCGCCTGCCAGATGAATGTCTTTTTCAAACAGCCATTCATGAATATCGACCAGGCGGCAGCCCGGGAAAATCTTGTCGAACTCGTATTTCAGCAGTTGATCCATGCAGGTGCCACAAGACACCACTACCGTTTTGATATCGAGATAGTTGAGCGTGTTGGCCACGCGATGAAACAGCACGCGGTTGGAGGTGGTAATGGCTTGGCCTTTTTCTTCTTCGCCCGCCGAGGTTTGCGGGTAACCGCAGCATAAGTAGCCTGGGGGCAGCACTGTCGTTGCTCCGGCATGCCAAAGCATGGCTTGAGTTGCCAGGCCGACTTGCGAAAAGAGGCGTTCCGAGCCGCAGCCGGGAAAGTAGAACACGGCTTCGCTCTCATCCGCACTTTCTGCCCGCTGCGGATTGCGGATCACCGGAATCAGCGTGTCGTCTTCCAGATTGAGCAGGCCGCGCGCAGTGCGCATGGGCACATTTTTCGGCATGGGCTTGTTGATGAAGTGAACAACCTGAGCCCGAATTGCGGGTCGACCGAGGGTCGACGGAGGATGTTTGACCGAATTCTGAATCAAGCCCAATGCTTTGCCCAGCCGATAACCCAGGCGTTGCGCCTTGTATCCCAATTGAATCATGCCGGCACGCAACAGCTTGATGGTTGCCGGATCTGTCGCATTGAGAAAAGCCATCGACGCGGCTGTGCCGGGGTTGAATTTTTTCTTGCCCTGACGGCGCAGAAAGTTGCGCATGGCCACTGAGACATCGCCAAAGTCGATATCCACCGGGCAGGGCGTCAGACATTTGTGGCACACCGTGCAGTGGTCGGCGACATCGGAAAATTCATCGAAGTGCTTGAGGCTGATGCCGCGCCGGGTTTGCTCTTCATATAAAAAAGCCTCGATCAGCAAGGAGGTGCCGAGGATTTTGTCGCGCGGCGAATACAGCAGATTAGCGCGCGGCACGTGGGTTGAGCATACCGGTTTGCATTTGCCGCAGCGCAAGCAGCTTTTGATGGAATCTGAAATCTTGCCGATTTCAGATTGCTCCATGATCAAGGATTCTGTGCCCAGCAGGCTGAATGAGGGCGTATAGGCGTTCTCCAGACCGCCACCGGCCATCAGCTTGCCGCGATTAAATCGGCCTTTCGGGTCGACGCGCTGTTTATATTCGCGAAAAGGGCGAAGTTCGTCTTCGGTCATGAACTCCAGCTTGGTAATGCCTATGCCATGTTCGCCGGAAATGACGCCGCCCAGGTGTTTGGCAAGCACCATGATGCGCGCCACCGCCTGGTTGGCCGTTTGCAGCATGGCGTAGTTGTCCGAATTCACGGGGATGTTGGTGTGCACATTGCCGTCGCCTGCGTGCATGTGCAGCGCAACGAAAACACGCCCGCGCAGCACGTCTTTTTGCACGGCTTCGATACCGGCGAGCGTTGGCCTGAAGGCTGCGCCATCAAAAATGGATTCCAGCCCCGCTTTGAGTTCAAGTTTCCATGACACGCGCAGGCGGTAGTTTTGCAGGTCATCGAAATACTGGTCGAGCTGGTCAAGGTAATTCTGCCAGCGCGCCCGCACGTCGCGCACCAGTTCCAAAGCCTGTTCGCGGCGATCGCCGAGCAGCTCAGGTTTATCCAGCATGGTGTCGCCCACGTTGAGCGGCAAGTCGCCCTGCAAGTAGTTTTCCAGCGCGTCGGCCAGCGCAATCTTGTTGGTGATGGACAGCTCGATATTGATGCGCTCAATGCCATCGCAGTAGTCGCCCATGCGCGGCAGCGGAATCACTACGTCTTCGTTGATCTTGAAGGCGTTGGTATGTTTTGAAATAGCGGCAGTGCGCCCGCGATCAA
>JAUSQB010000361.1 GCA_030652715.1 Rugosibacter sp. | reverse complement strand
ACCAGCGCGCCGCCGCCATCGGTGACGAGACAGCAATCGAGTGTTGATAACGGGTCATTGACTATGCGCGCAGCCATCACTTGTTCTATCGTCAGCTCATCGCGTGCAAAAGCCAAGGGGTTCAGCTGCGCCCAGCGCCGCGCCGCCACGGCGACTTCGGCCAAATCTTCACGGCGTGTGCCGAATTGGTGCATATGGCGTGCTGCTGCCAGCGCATAACTGGTGATGGGATGGCGCGGGTCATACGGCGCCTCATAGGTTTGCGGCTCGGACATGGATTTGAGCTTGCCAAAGCCCGAGCCCTGGTTGCTGCCGTAGCAAATCAGCGCCACATCGCACAAGCCATATTGCAGCGCCATCGTCGCAGGCAATAAATGGCCGATGAAGGATGAGCCGCCGATCATCGTGGTGTCCGAAATTTTCGGCTGTATCCCCAAGTACTCCGCAGTGGACAAGGCCGGCATGAAGGCATGCGATGAGCCGGTAAATAAGCCATCGACATCGCCGGGTTTCAATCCCGCATCGGCCAAGGCGCGATGCACTGCTTCGGTTTGAATTTCCATCGAGCTGCGATTCGGCGCTGAGGGCAAGCCGCCCAGGCCCACGCCGACAATCGCGGTTTTGCCGCGCAAGTCAGTTGTCTTCATGCGGCACCGCCTTGCGCGGGCGTAAATACCAGCAGCTTGCCTTTTTTCGGCTCGTCAATAATTGTTGCGCGCACGGCCATGCCAATAGCCACCTCATGCGGCGAAATGCCATCCACCCGGCTCATCATGCGCGGCCCCTCGCTCAAATCAACCAGCACCACGTTGTAGTCACCCCCTTGCTCGGGTTTTCTGCGCACCACGGTGGTGGAATACACCGTGCCTTGGCCGCTGGCTGGCTGCCAGGCGAGCTTTGGCGAGCCGCAATGCGGGCACAGCACGCGCGGGTAGAACACATGTTTTTTGCAATCATCGCACTGCTGCAGCATGAACCGCCCGTCTGCCAGAAACGCCGCAAAAACGGCGTCCGGCCCGGGGCCGCTGAAAGCATTTGTCATATCGATCACTTATGATTTTTAGAATAATTTAACTGCGCAATTGCAACACGCTGGCCGCAAGAATGTTGCGCTGAATCTCGCTGCTGCCGCCGTAAATGGTGGCTGGCCGGGCATTATAAAAACTGGTGAGTACATCAATCTTTTTGCCGTTCACCTCAATATCGCCCGCCACGGCGCCTGATCCGCCAGTGATTTCAACCAGTAAATTGGCCAGCCGCGAAAACGTTTCTGCCGCCCATACTTTGAGCATGGAAACATCCGGCCCCAACTTTTCGCCACGTTTGACTTGCTCGACAAAGCGCACATACAGCGCGCTCAAATCGGCCACATCCAGTTGCAATTGGGTATAGCGATCCACAAAACCCTGATCGCCGAACAAGCCCAGGGCCTGCGCGGCGGCTTCCACGCGCGAGAGCGCGTATTGCGACTGCTTGGGACTTCCAAGGAAAATGCGCTCAAAACCCAGCAGCGCCTTGGCAATGCCCCAGCCCTGATTCAAGCCACCGACCAGATTCGCCTTGGGCACGCGCACGTTTTCAAAAAAGACTTCGCAAAATTCCTCATGCCCTGCAATGTTGCGAATCGGCCGCACGGTAATGCCCGGCGTTGTAAAGTCCGCCAGCAAAAAGCTGATGCCTTCTTGCTTCTTGACAGTTTTATCGGTGCGCGCCAGGAAGAAAATATGCGTTGCATCTTGCGCGAGCGTGGTCCAGGTTTTTTGCCCGTTGATAATGAAATCATCCCCGTCTTCCACTGCATCGGTACGTAAGCTAGCCAGATCAGAACCGGCATTCGGCTCGGAATACCCCTGGCACCAGATGTTCTCGCCTTGAATGATTTTGGGCAGATATTTTTGCTGTTGCTCCTTGCTGCCATATTGAATCAGCAAGGGGCCGATCATGGTGATGCCCATGTCTGGTGCGCGCCCTACACCCCAGCGCTCCTGCTCTTCAATAAACGCAATCAGCTTTTCCGGGCTCAAGCCCATGCCGCCGTGCGCTTGCGGCCAGCTGGGCGCAACCCAGCCTTTGTTTGACAAGGTCATGTACCAGCCTTTAATCTCGGCCCAGCGCAAACGGGTTTTGGGGTAGCGTAATTCAGCGGGATAGTTTTGTTCAAAAAACGCGCGCACCATAAGGCGGAATGCTTCGGTATCGAGCGCGTTCCAGTCCGTCGTTTGGTTGATTGTTTGGTTTGTTGTTGTCGTCATCATTATTCTCCTTGCTTCAAACAGACGCGGTATTCATTTGGGTTAGATTGGCGTAACGACGGCGATGCATTTGCGCATTGCCGAGCCAAGCGGACAACACCAGCGCGCGCTGCACATACAAGCCTAGATCGTACTCATCGGTAAAGCCAATCGCACCGTGCAACTGGATGGATTCACGCGCCAGCAACAAACCGGCGTCGGACGCGCGCGCCTTGATGCGGCTGGCCATGAGCGACCGTTCCACCGGGTCACATTCGCTATCCAGCAGCGTGATGGCTTGTCCAAGGACAGCAGAGGTTAGCTCCTGCTGAATCAGCAAATCCACCGCGCGATGCTGCAAGGCTTGAAAGCTGCCAATCGGCTTGCCAAACTGCACACGGGTGCGCAGGTACTCCAGCGTCATATTGAGCATGGCTTGTTGCAAGGCGAGCAGTTCCACACTGGTCATCACCAAAGCTTCGTCATAGGCGCGGGTGAAGGCCACTATCGCAGCATCCCCTTGCGCTAGACTTTGCGAGCTATCGAGCATCACGCCATCAAAGCGCACGCTGGATTCACTGGTACCGTCCGCCAAGGCCACGGATCGCACCTTAACGCCAGCAGCATTTGCTGGCACCCACCAAAGCGACAGGCCATTGTCTTGCTTTGCCGTCACGATAAAACCATCGCAATCCGCGCCGGGGCGCACGTGATGCTTTTCGCCGGTCAGCTGGATGCCTGAATTAGTCGGCGCTGTCACTACGGCGCTGGCCAGCAAATTCACCTGCAAACCAGCCAGTTCTTCCTGCCAGGCCACGGCAGGAATCAGCTCACCGACTACGATGCTTGCCAGCAACTGCTGTTGCAGATCACCATTACCTGTATTTTCAATGACCCGGCTGGCAAATACCAGGGCAGGCACCACGGGTTCTGGCGCCACTTGCGTGGCCAAGGCACTCACCACCGCGGCCATTTCGCCAAAGCCCTGGCCATAGCCTGCAAACGCTTCAGGGATCAAGAGCCCTGTCCAGCCCTGCTCGGCGAGCTTGCCCCAAAAACTGCGGTCAAAGCCGCTTGCCGAGCCGCGCAAACCGCGCGCGCGCGTCAGCGGAGAGGCTTTGGTGGCAAAGGTTTGCGCACTCTCAGCCAGCATGCGCCTGTTGTCTTGCCGTTCAGTATCCAAATGATCGCTATTGCTATTCATGGTTAATCGTCCAAAATAATCAAAAAGAGGCGCTGCTTTTTATGCAAAATGGTTAATACGACTTGGGCAAACCCAATACTTTTTCTGCGATGTAACACAAGATCAACTGCGGGCTGATCGGCGCAATGCGCGGGATCATGATCTCACGCAAGTAGCGCTCAACGTGGTATTCCTTGGCATAGCCATAACCGCCGTGGGTCATCACCGCACGCTGGCAGGCGTCAAACCCGGCTTCTGCCGCCAGATATTTCGCGGCGTTCGCGTCCGCCCCGCAAGGCTCGCCGTGGTCATACTTCCAGGCCGCGCGCTGCATCATCAATTCGGCCGCTTGCAAAGCCATCCACGATTCAGCCAACGGGTGTTGTATCGCCTGATTTTGCCCAATCGGCCGGTTGAACACGATGCGCTCATTGGCATAGCGCGTGGCCCGATTCAACGCCGCGCGCCCGAGGCCTATCGCTTCGGCCGCAATCAAAATCCGCTCGGGGTTCATGCCATGCAAAATATATTCAAAGCCACGGCCTTCTTCGCCAATGCGGTCAGCCACGGGCACAGGCAGGCCGTCTATGAATACCTGGTTGGAGTCGACAGCTTTGCGACCCATTTTGTCGATTTCGCGCAACTCAACATATTGGCGATTCAGGTCGGTATAAAACAAGCTCAAGCCCAGTGTGGGCCGGGTGCATTGTTCCAGCGGCGTGGTGCGCGCCAGGATCAGCATTTTTTCGGCCACTTGCGCGGAGGAAATCCACACCTTTTCGCCTGAAATGACATAGTGCTCGCCCACGCGCTCGGCGCG
>JAUSQB010000359.1 GCA_030652715.1 Rugosibacter sp. | reverse complement strand
TTGAACTTTTCTTTACGGATTTCTTTTTTCCTCTGCATAACACCCCACTTCTAAACAAGAATTATTCGCGCAAATTTTCGCTTCCCCACCTGCAAAACAATTGTTTGGCCTGAATTCAATAGCAAATTTCGGTCACTGACTTTTTCGCCATTGAGTCTCACGCCACCACCATCAATCATTCGTAGCGCATCGGATGTACTCTGCGTTAACCCCGCGCCTTTAAGCACTTGCGCGATAGGCCCGCTCGCACTACAGACTTCCGGCATATTGTCCGGTAGCGCTCCTTTCTGGAAGCGGGCCTCAAAATCCTCTAAAGCTCGCTCTGCCTCGATGGCTGAATAAAATCGGGTAACGATCTCCTGCGCAAGAATTACCTTCGCATCCCGAGGGTTTCGTCCACCCTCTACTTCACTTTTTAACCGTGCAATTGCATCATTTCCCTTAAAGGAAAGCAACGTGAAGTACCGCCACATCAGTGTGTCTGATATGGACATCAGCTTCCCGAATATTTCTTTTGGGGGCTCAGTGATACCAATGTAGTTACCCAAAGACTTAGACATTTTATTCACACCATCCAAGCCTTCCAGCAAGGGCATCATCAAAACACACTGAGGAGGTTGTCCATAGTGTTTTTGAAGCTCTCGCCCCACTAACAAGTTAAATTTCTGATCAGCCCCACCTATCTCAACATCTGCTTGCAAGGCGACGGAATCGTAGCCTTGGCAAAGGGGGTAAAGAAATTCGTGAATTGCTATAGGTTGCCTCGTAGCATAACGCTTTGAAAAGTCGTCCCGCTCCAGCATACGTGCCACCGTATGTTTTGCAGCCAACTGAATGATCCCCCCTGCTCCAAGCGAATCAAACCATGTCGAATTGAAACAAACTTCAGTTTTTTCGGGATCAAGAATCTTGAAAACCTGCTCACGGTATGTTTGCGCATTGACCAGAATTTGATCGCGTGTCAATGGAGGTCGCGTAGTATTTTTTCCCGTGGGATCACCAATCATTCCAGTAAAATCCCCAATGAGAAACATAACGTGATGACCCATCTCTTGGAAATGGCGCAACTTGTTGATTAACACCGTATGACCCAGATGAAGATCTGCGGCCGTCGGGTCAAAGCCAGCCTTGATACGCAAGGGGCGGTTGCTTTTGAGTTTCTCGATAAGTTCGGACTCAATCAACAGATCATGAACACCACGTTTGATGTGCGCCAGTTGAGATTCGATATCAATCATAGAATAAGTTTAATGGATGAAGTGGATAGCCACTTTGATAAGATGGTAAGATTTGCTTTGCTTTAGTACAACTATTTCATTTAAAAGTGCAAAAAATAGACACCGAAATTCTATCGCAACTTCTCACTCACCTAACTGCTCGCTTCCGACGATTACCTCGTGTCGTCATAGGTGGGGCTTTTTGCCTGTTTAGTATGGTTTTCGCTTTTGCCACCATCAATCCCCCGCCGTCAAGCGACTTCAGTCAACAACAGACCAGTGAATATCTCACTCCGGCAATAATCTCTCTGGGGCTGCCCCAGCATAGTTTGCTTTACGAAACCCAAATTCAGCGGGGGGATACACTAGCCTCCATACTGCAACGCTTGATGGTTTACGATGCCTCAGCTTTGACCTTTCTACGGACCGACTACCCCTCTCGACTCATTTCCAAACAATTGATTCCGCGCAAAAGTGTAGTAGCCAGCATTTCGCCTTTGGGTGATTTGCAGTCATTGATGTTTCCGCTTGCTCCTGACTCTGATCGGTTTCTTGTCATTGAACGCCAAGGTGATCAATTTACCGTTAGTGAAAAATCCTTGCCGCTAGAAAAGCAGATCGTGACGAAAACAGCTGAAATACACTACTCGCTTTTTGGTGCCACCGATAGCATGGAAATCCCTGAAAAAATTGCACTTCAGCTAAGCGATATATTCAGTAGCGATATCGACTTTCAACGCGGCCTGCGCAGAGGTGATAGATTTTCAGTCATTTATGAGGTATTTACCTACCTTGGTCGCCCTGTTAAAACCGGTCATATCCTTGCTGCCGAATTTCTAAATAATGGTCGAATTTATCATGCAGCTTGGTTTTCAACCCTAAATGATGGAGGCCGAGGTGATTACTACACGGCAGAGGGGATAAGCGTTCATAAATACTTTTTGCGCTCCCCCTT
>JAUSQB010000358.1 GCA_030652715.1 Rugosibacter sp. | reverse complement strand
GCCAGCGTCATGGCCGCATCTGGAATGTGATTGAGATCGAGATCGAACGCCTTGATTTTTTCTGCCGCGCTTGAACCTGCCCTAGCCTCAATAAAATTCTCGCCCCACACGATGCGTGCACCGAGGGATTCCAGCGCATCGGCAAACCGCACATCGCCTTGAATGCTGTGTTTGCCCACGCCTTCCACGCGCACCGGGCCACCGCCGAGCAAACCGGCAGCAAGAAAATACGATGCGGAAGAGGCATCGCCCTCAACATGCAGCACGCCGGGGCTGCGATAATGCTGCCCGGCCGGGATGATAAAGCGCTGCCAGCCTTCACGCTGCACCTCGACGCCAAAGCGCGCCATCAAGTTCAGCGTGATCTCGACATAGGGTTGAGAAATCAACTCCGTCGTTATTTCAATCACCGCCGCCTGACCGCTGAGCGGCAAAGCCATCAACAAGGCAGTAAGAAACTGCGAGGAGACATCGCCGCGCAAACGAATGGGTTGCGCCAAGCGAATAGTCGCGGGGAAAATTTCCAGCGGCGGAAAGCCAGCCTCGCCGGTATAGCGGACATCCGCACCGATCTGGCGCAAGCCATCAATCAAATCGCCGATTGGGCGCTCATGCATGCGCGGCACGCCACTCAAACGATAGTGCCCGCCGGACAAGGCCAGCGCTGCGGTTAGCGGACGAATCGCCGTGCCTGCATTGCCCATGAACAGATCAGCCGCTTTTACAGGAAATGTGCCGCCACAGCCTTCAATTCGCCATGTGTGATCATCAATCGCCGTCATACCAACGCCGACTTTTTCGAGTGCTGCCAGCATGACTTGCGTGTCATCGGCCACCAGCACATCATGAACTTCCGTCGTGCCTTCGGCCAGTGCCGCCAGCAACAGCATGCGGTTGGAAATACTCTTCGAGCCTGGCAAGCGCACGGTGCCTATGGCATTCGTCAGCGGGGGAATGTTAATGAATTTCATATTATCTATTTGTATTGCACACGGCTCCAAACATAAACTTTTCTTCCGCTCTCAGTGGTAGCTCATCTGTCTTTCTTTGCACCGTCGGCACCTGACACATCATCAGCGTAAAGGTGCATCTTGCTCAGTCAGCACAAGTGAAGTCGTTGATATATACAAGACTAACAAGGAAAGCAATTCACCCCGGCTCTTTGATTCCTTTTACTTGATCATATCTATCAGATTGATAGGCTTGACCAGCACCTGCATGCCCTGCGGGGTCTTACCCGTCTCAAAGATGGTTTTCCAGAAATTATTGTTCTGCTTGCCGCCGAATACTGACTCAGACAATTCTGTGTTAACCCATACTGGAAGCTCACCAAGGCTCTTCAAGAACCTGCGCATGTTTTCCCATACCGGCTCAGGGAATCGACACTGAAAGAGTTTATCTTGAGGGTCGGGGTTTCCTTGCATAATGAAATATTGCCTTGCAATCTGGCTCATGTACTGTAGCCAGTTATAGACGATCTCTTCCTTGCTTAGACGGTAGGCTCGCAAGTGGTCATGGCTGAAGGTTTCGCCCTTGCGCAGTTTGTTTTCAATCTTGTCAGTACCAACACTGTCATCGAACTTGTCAATGTACAGAGATTCAGCAATCAGGTTCATCAGGGCGACAATCTGACTGCGCTCTACTTCGCGCGGGTTCTCCCCTTCTTCCATCTGATAATCAATGGGTGTTTCCAGCACCTCTTGATAAATAAAGAACGAGTAGAAGGTTTTCTCCACCGTGCTGTATGACAACGGGTGATCCGTACCGCGTCCAGACATGTCAATGAAGCTAATCAGCTTATTGCCTGGATCTGACGTCACACCGGTACGAACTGAATCCAGAATGTAACGCTTGATCTCGCGCGCCTGCCCCTTGAAATGGTTGATCAAATCCCGTTCGGAGAAATTCAGATCATCATCCTTGCGCCCCGTAGCTATTCGATACCGTTGCAGACGTTCCTGGTAGAGCGTATTACCTAAATGCCGCTGTACCGATTTATCAAATGCAACTTGTTTCAGCGTTGTTCCTGCATTGGTATTGGTTGTGATTAACGTATCTGGATCAGGGTCAATAAATACCCTCACTGGCAGCGACTTTGCGCCCAACATGATTTGCGCTGCCGCCTTATGCTGTCCATCAAACACATGAATAGCACTACGATTATCTTTGCTGGAAATCCATCCTAAAGGAACATGCAATTGAGGCCGTTTGTTAAAAAATTCTTCTACCAGCTTGGAGATATTGCTGCCGATTGAACGTGGGTTGATGTGCGCATCATGCGCCAAATACTGAATCGGCAGTTTTGCAAAAAAAAAGCGAAAGCCGCTTAACTCATCCACATAGATAGGCAGCGTCCTTACCGTGTTGTCTCCCAGCTCACTGAAACTATAGGACAAGGTATCGCCGATCAAGCTAAAGCCCAAGGAGTGATTACCACCCCCGGCCTGGGTCAGCAAGTCGCCAAGATTGGGCGATAAATTCCTGGCTGCCAGCTTCTCCTTCAGTTGCGAAAAGCGACTAAGGATGCGTGCTACCTCCAAATTGGAAGCCTGTTTGGAGCGATTGCAACTTGCGTGGGTCAACGCAAAGTTAGCCGGATCATCTTTGCCGCCCACTTTCAATGGCACGACATGGTCGATGTCAATCGCATTTTTTTGCGCAACCAGATCAATCGGCTGCTCACATATGAAGCAACTACGCTTCTGCGCGAGATAAAGATGCTGAATGAGCTGCTGACGGTCTTCGCCAGATAGGCGGCTAAGGAGTAACGACGACATAGATTGAGATAGGTTTCAAACAGTTAGAAAACAAGGGACGTATCGCGGTTCTTTTTGCCCATACGCCGTCCCGTCAGCGCCGACTTTTGCGGACAACAGTAAATCAAATGGGTCCAGGCCAGCCGCTGAATCGTTACAGCAAATTTCTCGCGTAACTTTCAGGTTCACTTCGTGCCCAACCGATCACGCCAATAATCAAGCTCGCGGCTGTCATGCGCGATGGCGACGACTTCTGCCTGGTCACCCCGGATTCGATAAATCACACCATAGCGAAAGTGCCTCAAGTGGCAGCGCCGCAAATTGTGCCCTAGAGGATGCCACGCCAGTGGGTACATCTGAATACGGCCAAGCGCCTCATCTATATCAGCGGTAAAACGGTAGCCCAAATCCGCCTGCTCGGCTTCCAGATACCCGAATGCCTCATCCAGTTCAACTTGAGCTGCTACCGAAAAACGGAGTTCCATCAACGACGATATTTGGCCATGACCATTTCAGCAGCAATCACCGGCATTTCGCCGCTATCTATCGCGGCACAGCGATCTTCGCATTCATTGACCCATTGCGCCTCCAAATCATCACCGACCGGACTGACCAAACCGAACAGCGCATCCAGCAGCTCGGCCTGATCCTCTGTCGCCCACGTTCTGGCCATTTCCACGACCGCTTCCACGCGTACATTCATCACTCAGTCCCCCAAACTCACAATAAAAAGCTGACCTTATACTATTTTCACGGTGACACTGTCACCAGCGCCATTGCAAGCCCCGGCACCCATAGTGATGCTATCACTTGGCAACGGTCAGTGGCTTCGCAAACTTCAATCACTCTGTACATTACGACAGGCATTACGAACTCATCGAATCATGACAGACAACAGGATAGGCCGACTATTCTCCCACCGGCAATAAAGACTCCAGCCACGCATCTCGCCGCGTGCGGGCTGTGTCGAACATGGCCTGCAAACCTTGGGCGTCTGCTCCGGCTAACAGCACACGGGCGCGCATTAATTCCACCATATAGGCATCCAGTTCAATGAGAAGGGCTGATCGATTGGCCAAACAGATATCGCGCCACATCTCGGGATGACTGCTGGCGATACGCGTGAAATCACGAAAGCCGCCGGCGGCAAAACCGAACAATTGATCAGAGTCAGCACGCTGTGCAAACTCATGCACCAGAGCAAATGCCAAAAAATGCGGCAAATGGCTCACGGCAGCGAACACCCGATCATGATCTGCCGCATCCAGCCGGGAAACCTCTGCGCCACAGGCCTGCCATACATGCTCGACCAAGGCGATGTGTGCCTCTGTGTTTTCTGCCAACGGCGTTAACACGACACGTTTTTGATGGAAAAGATCAGCCCTGGCCGCTGCCACACCGCTTTTTTCTGCACCGGCAATCGGATGGCCCGGCACAAACTGCGCGCACCGCGCACCAAGCGCTTCGCGCGCGGCTGTCACCACATCGGCCTTGGTACTTCCGCCATCGGTAATGATTGTTTTTGATGACAAACAGGGTGCCATTGCTGCCAAAACAGAAGCGACTTGCCCAACCGGCACCGCCAGAAAAACCAGATCAGCTCCGGCTAAAGCATCTGCCCAGTCAGGGGCAATGCTATCAATGGCACCACGCTCAAGCGCCTCTGCCAAAGCCGCTTGCGTGCGGCCCATGCCGACGACTTCAGTGGCCACACCGGCGGCTTTAAGTGCCAGAGCAAATGAGCCGCCAATGAGGCCTACACCACAGACGGCAACCTTGCCCAATTTCATGCACATAACGCTTTTTCAAGCGCCGCGAGAAAGCGCTGATTTTCGTCTTCGCGCCCTATGGTTACCCGCAGGTGGTGAGGCATATCGTAGCCCCCCAAGGGGCGCACAATTACCCCTTGCTTTAGCAAATGGATATTGATTGCTGTGGCATTGGCAACAGCAAAGGTAACAAAATTACCGTGCGAAGGAATGTGCTGCAGACCCAGCCGCTTTAATCCAGCAACCAACTGCTGCATGCCCTGGCGATTCAATTCATAACTCGCCGCAATGAAGATATGATCAGCCAATGCAGCCTTTGCGCCTGCCAGCCCTAAGTTGCTGACGTTGAAAGGCTGCCGGACACGGTTCATCAGAGCGGCCACTGCAACGTCGGCAACAGCATACCCCACGCGCAAACCCGCCAGCCCATACACTTTTGAAAAAGTACGCGTGATCACCAGATTGGGAAACTCGCTGATCCAGCGCACGCTATCGACCCGCTCGGATGGCAAGAGATACTCGGTGTAGGCCTCGTCCAGCACGACAACAACCTCTGCTGGCACGCTCGATAAAAAGGCATGCAAATCGGCATACGGCAGAAAAGTGCCTGTCGGATTATTCGGATTCGCTATCCAGAGAACATGTGTATCCGGTCGAATAGCCGCTCGCATCGCATCTAAGTCATGCCCGTAATGTCGCGCTGGAACAGTGATAGGCGTAGCGCCCGTAGCGATAGTCGCCAGTGGGTACACAGTAAAGGCATATTGTGAAAAAACGGCTGACCGTCCGGCTGACAAAAACACCCGCGCCACCAAATCCAGCACATCATTGGAACCATTGCCCAAAATAATCTGCTCTGGCGATGCGGCGTGATGCTCGGCCAATGCAGCGATCAGATCAAATTGATCGGGGTAACGTTCAACACCTGCTAACGCGGCTTCTACCGCCTGCTTGGCCAGCGGGCTCATGCCCAGCGGATTTTCATTCGAGGCTAATTTGACAATCGTCTCAGGCACCAAACCCATCTCACGCGCCAACTCGGTAATCGGCTTGCCAGGAACATAGGGCGAAATGCTGCGGATATAGGACAGTGCCTGCGCTACGATACTCATGATCTCAATCTCAATAAACAGCTAATAGACAGCTTTAGGGTAGGAGCCCAGACTTTTGACAAAATCAGCGCGCTGCTCAAGCGCTGCAAGGGCTGCGGCTACAGCTGCATCCTGTTGATGGCCCTCGATGTCAAGATAAAAAACATATTCCCAGCGCTTGCCGCCCCAACTGCGTGCCGGGCGCGATTCAAAACGCGTCATTGACACCCCTTGTTCTGCCAACGGTGCCAACAGGTGATACACCGCCCCGGGTTGATTTTTTGCCGAACAGATGAGCGAGGTTCGATCACTGCCTGATGGCCCGGCGTCGTGTTCTGCAATGACAACAAAGCGCGTCGTATTACCGGGGTCATCCTCAATATTGGCCGCAAGAACAGGTAGCGCATACAGCTCGGCAGCCTTTTCGCCAGCGATGGCCAGCGCATTTTTTTCTTGTGCGGCGAGCCGCGCTGCCTCGGCATTGCTAGCAACAGCAACACGGGCGACTGCAGGCAGGTGATGATTCAACCACTCGTGACACTGCGCCAATGACTGAGCATGAGAATACACATGTGCTGCCGACTGCAAATCAGCATGGCCCATTAATTGATGATGTATCGGCAAGTTAATTTCACCGCAAATCATTAGCGGGGAAGACAGCAATAAATCCAGCGTGCGGGCAATCGCCCCTTCTGTTGAGTTCTCAACGGGCACAACGCCATAATGTGCAGTACCAGCTTGCACTGCACGGAAAATTTCGTCAATCGAAGGACAAGGTAAAAACGTCGGCGCAGCACCAAAATGCTTGGCCGCTGCGGCCTCTGAATAGGTACCCGCCGGACCAAGATAGGCAATAGTCAGCGGCTGTTCCAGCGCCAGGCACGCAGACATCACTTCACGCACAATGCGCTGAGCAGCAATGGCCGTAAGCGGGCCGGGATTCGCTTCAGCCACACGATGCAAAACCTGCGCTTCGCGCTCTGGCCGATAAATCGCCCCTTGTTTAAGCTTGCCTATGCGCTGGGCAATTTTTGCCCGCTCGTTAATGATGCGCAATAAATCAGCATCCAGCGCATCAATCCCCTCGCGCAGTTTTTTTAATTCCTGCTCTGCATCAGTCATGCATGCCCTCCAGTGGCAAATACCGTACATCAAGCACGCCTTCAATTTTTCGGATGGCCTCAATCACGCTGGGCTTGACTGTGCTATCCACATCCACCAGGGTGTAGGCCATGTCACCGCGCGACTTATTCACCATGTTATGGATATTCAGTTTGGCCTCTGCCAAAGCCGTTGAAATCTGCCCTACCATATTGGGTACATTGGCATTGGCAATCGCAATCCGGTCGCTCGATTCACGCGGCATGCTGACGTTGGGAAAGTTCACCGCATTGATCACATTGCCATGTTCGAGAAAGTCAGCTAACTGGTTGATCACCATCACGGCGCAATTTTCTTCTGCCTCGCGCGTTGAGGCGCCCAGATGCGGCAAAGCAATGACGCCCGGGCTTTGATTGACAACAGCCGACGGAAAATCACACACGTAATGCCCCAGCTTTTTTTCTTTCAAGACAGCAACGACAGCCGCTTCATCAACTATGCCTGCACGCGAAAAATTAAGCAGCACAGCACCTTGCTTCATGCTACCGATATTGCCTGAATTGATTAGATGGCTCGTCGCTTCAATCAAAGGAACATGCAGGGTTACAAAGTTTGACAGCCGCAACACCTCGCTAACACTGTTCGCTTTTTTTACCTGGGCAGGCAGGCTCCAGGCAGCATCCACAGTAATTTCCGGGTCAAACCCCAGAACATGCATGCCCAGCTTGATTGCAGCGTCAGCTACCAGACAACCGATTTTGCCTAAGCCAACAACGCCCAATGTTTTTCCAGCCAACTCAAAACCCGAGTACAGCTTCTTGCCATCCTCCACCTTGTTCTCCATGTCAGGATCAGCCCGATCAAGCATGGCAACAAACTGGAGCGCTTCAGATAAATTTCTTGCGGCAAGCAGCATCCCGGCGATAACCAGCTCTTTTACCGCATTGGCATTTGCGCCCGGCGCATTAAACACCGGCACCCCGCGCGAACTTAACAGCTTGACCGGGATGTTATTGGTGCCAGCACCCGCACGAGCAATCGCCCGTACGCTGGAGGGGATCATCATTGCATGCATATCCGCAGAACGCACGAGAATCGCATGCGGCGCATTGATCTCTTTACTCGCAAGATAGCGGGCTTCCGGCAGGCACTTAAGGCCTGAGGCAGAAATCTGGTTCAGTAGCAGAATTCTGTAAGGGGAAGCCATCACATCACCCGTGAGCGATTGCAAATTCTTCCATGTAAGCAACCAGCTTTTTAACGCCCTCAATCGGCATGGCGTTGTAAATGGAAGCGCGCATCCCACCCACTGAGCGGTGTCCCTTTAATTGAATCATGCCCTGGGCTTGTGCGCCTTTGATAAAGGCATCATCTAGCGCGGCATCTTGCAACGTGAAGGGGACATTCATCAAAGACCGGTCTTCGACGCGAACAGGGTTGCTGTAAAACGAACTGCGATCAAGATAGTTGTAAAGAATGCCTGCCTTCTCGGCATTAATCTTTTGCATTGCCGTCAAACCACCCTGCCGCTTGAGCCATTGGAACACCAGGCCGGCAATGTAAATACCATAGGTAGGTGGTGTGTTGTACATGGAGTCGTTGTCCGCATGCGTTTTATAGTCGAGCATGGTTTGCGGCTGCGGCACGCCTTGGCCAATCAGATCATCACGCACAATCACCAGCGTGAGCCCGGCAGGGCCGATATTCTTCTGCGCACCTGCATAGATAAGACCATATTTACTGATATCGACTGGCTGCGAAAGGATATTGGAAGACATGTCGCAGACAAGCGGCACATTGCCGGGCATTTGGGATAAATCGGGTGTCCAATGAAACTCAACGCCACCGATGGTTTCGTTCGCGGTGTAATGCACATAAGCGGCATTCGGATCGAGCTTCCAGTTGGCTAAAGCGGGAGCGTAAGAAAAACTGCCATCTTCGCTGGAAGCCACCACATTGACCTGGCCAAAACGCTTGGCTTCCTTGATGGCTTTTTTGGCCCATTCGCCGGTGTTCACGTAATCCGCACTGGCCTTGCCGCGCAACAGATTGATCGGAATCATCTCGAACTGCAGCGTAGCGCCCCCTTGCAAAAACAGCACCTTATAGTTGGCGGGTATCGCTAACAGCTCACGCAGATCAGCCTCTGCCTGCGTATGGATGCCCATGTACTCTTTGCCACGGTGGCTCATTTCCATGACTGATTGGCCGCTGCCATGCCAATCCAGCATTTCTTCTGCTGCCTGCTTGAGAACCGCCTCGGGCAAAGCCGCCGGGCCAGCGCTAAAGTTGAATAGTCGTGCCATGCTAGTCTTATGCCTCCGCCTCAGGTTGCTCGGGATTCTGTGATGAGGATCCGCCATTACTTGCATCCTCATTCAGCTGTTCATCTAATTCCTCATCCAGCCCCTCTGTCTCGACCACTTTTTCAAGGCCGGCAAGATAGGTGCCGTCATCGAGATTAATCAAGGTCACGCCCTGGGTAGAACGACCCATGACGCGAATATCATTCACCGGCGTGCGAATCAATACACCACCGGTAGAGATCAGCATGATCTCTTCACGCGTCTCACCCAAGGCGGCCAGAACAGCAGCGACAACGCGCCCGTTACGTTCTGAGGTTTGAATGGCGATCATGCCTTTAGTGCCACGGCCATGGCGCGTGTATTCGGCAATCGGCGTACGTTTTCCATACCCATTTTCTGTTGCCGTCAAGACAGACCACGCCTCACTGTCAGCAACCAGCATGGATATCACGCGCTGCCCGTCTTCGAGCATCATGCCGCGCACACCACGTGCTTCGCGGCCCATGGGGCGGACATCTTCTTCGTCAAAACGAACAGCTTTGCCTGCGTCAGAGAACAGCATCACATCGCACCGCCCATTGGTAATGGACACCCCAATGAGATGATCTCCCTCATCCAGGCCTACCGCGATAATGCCTGCCTTGCGGGGGTTGGCAAAACTGGTCAGCGGCGTCTTCTTGACCGTGCCTCTGGCGGTAGCCATGAAAATGAAATGCTGCTCGTCAAATTCTTTCACCGGCAGGATAGCCGTAATTTTTTCGTCTTTTTCAAGCGGGAACAGATTAATAATCGGCTTGCCGCGCGATGTGCGCGTGCCTTCTGGCGCCTCATAAACCTTCAGCCAATACACGCGGCCACGGCTGGAAAAACACAAAATGTAATCGTGGGTATTGGCGACAAACAAACGATCCACAAAATCATCGTCCTTGACAGCAGCCGCCTGCTTACCCCGCCCGCCGCGCTTTTGCGCCCGGTAATCCGCCAGCGGCTGACGCTTGAGATAGCCCGAATGCGATAAGGTAACCACCATATCCTCGCGCACAATCAAATCTTCCAGGCTGATATCTGCGGTATCGAAGACAATCTCGGAGCGCCGGGCATCGCCATACTGTGCTTTGATTGCCGCCAACTCTTCGCCAATGATGGCAGTAATGCGCTCAGGGCGAGCAAGGATGTCGAGCAAGTCCAGAATCTGCGCCATCACCTCGCGATACTCGCTCACAATTTTATCTTGCTCAAGGCCGGTCAAGCGCTGCAAACGCAACTCAAGAATCGCCTGCGCTTGGGCATCCGACAACAAATAGCCGTCTGGCGACATGCCAAACTCAGGCGCCAGGCCATCAGGCCGCGAAGCCTCTGCGGACGTGCGTTCCAGCATGCCCTCAACCAACTCAGAGCGCCAGATGCGGCCCATCAGGCCACGCTTGGCTTCAGCTGGCGTCTGTGCTGCTTTAATGAGCGCGATGATTTCATCCACGTTCGATAAGGCAACAGCCAAACCTTCAAGAATATGCCCGCGCTCGCGCGCCTTGCGCAACTCAAACACTGTGCGCCGCGTAACCACTTCGCGTCGATGATTAAGGAAGCACTCCAGCATCTCTTTCAAATTGAGCAGCCGTGGCCGACCATCAACCAGCGCCACCATGTTCATGC
>JAUSQB010000353.1 GCA_030652715.1 Rugosibacter sp. | reverse complement strand
GAAAGGCCAGCGCCGCCGCCGTTACGACGAAAGCCAGCGCTGCGAGTGCCGGTTGCCCGGCCAGCGCTGCCGCTATCCCGTAAGCACCAAAACCGAAAACCGCCATACCTCCCGCCAGCCCGTTGGTACCGTCCATGAAGTTGTAAAGATTTATCATCCAGCCGAGTGCGAGCGTCAGGCCGACCAGCAGCGGCCAATTCGTTGTCCCGCCATCCGCTACGGCGAGGAAAGCGTCGATTGCTCGACTGCCTTGTTGTAGCGCATCCACAGCGAAGAGGGCAGGGTTCTTTCCTGCCCCTGGTGGTTCATCAGTTGCCACATTAGCGCCGACAGTTGCCATGCTGATTACCCACACCGCTGCGACAATCAAATGTACCGGCAAGCGTAACGCTGCCGATAGCCCGAAACGATCATCGAGAAAGCAGAATCCGCCGAGAAGCAATAGCAGGGCAAGCAGCAGCAACGGCACGCTGCCAATCAGCATGCTGCCGCCAAGAATCCCCGCCAGCACACCGATACCGCCGATGCGTGGCGTTGGCGTGGCATGCAACGAACGATGATTCGGCTGATCCAGTGTGGTGGTCGCCAACCGCCCATGCAGCAGCCAGCGCAAAACCAAAAAGCAAACCACGAACGAGACTACGGATGGTATGAGATATGTCATGGGGTTTGACTCATCCCCTTGTTGCAACCACGTGATAGTGGCGTGTCCGTGTTACAGCGTCCACACTTTTCTCATCCCGAATGCATCGCGCCCAAACAACGATTTAACGTCAATGACGCAGCCTGCCGCGCTGAGTTGTTCGGTGATTTCAGTGGCGCCGTGCTGGCGGTAGGCGTCGTGTGCTACAGCGATAACCACGGCATCGGCGGCTGGTAAATTTTCCCAGGCGGTCAAGGTCAGCCCGTATTCGTGCATCGCTTCGGCAGTATCTGCCAGCGGGTCGTGCACGGTGACTTCAATGCCATAGCTTTGCAGTTCGGTAATGATGTCCGGCACTTTGGAGTTGCGCAGGTCGGGGCAGTTTTCCTTGAAGGTGAGGCCGAGCACATTCACCTTTGCACCCTTGATGCCGCTGCCCGCTTCTATCATCAG
>JAUSQB010000348.1 GCA_030652715.1 Rugosibacter sp. | reverse complement strand
ATCTGTTCGGACAAGACCGGCACGCTGACCGAAAACGCGATGACAGTCACGGAAATCTGGGCGGGCGGCGAGAGCTTCACTGTCAGCGGTCACGGCTATGCGCCACAAGGTGCTCTGCACCGTGACGGGCAGGATGTGGCGTCGACAGCGGCCGTGCGCGAGACACTTCTTGCCGGCGCACTGTGCAATGACGCCACGCTGACCCATACCGCACCGCATGGCGAACCGCATGGCCAGCCCCGCTGGCAAATTACCGGTGACCCGACCGAGGCCGCGCTGCTGGTGGCCGCAAGGAAAGGCGGGCTGGACGAGACAACGCTGCAGGATATTTTCCCGCGCCGTGACGAGTTACCCTTTGATTCCGCCCGGCAAAGCATGGCGACACTGCACGAGGTTGAGGGACAAACCGTAGCCTATGTCAAAGGCGCGGTAGAAAAACTGCTGCCCGCAGCGCGCGTCCTGCTGGATAGCGAGGGCAGGGAAATTCCGCTTGACCACGCCGCCATCGAAAACCAGGCGGTACAGATGGCGCACCGCGGCCTGCGGGTGCTGGCGCTGGCACGACGCACCGTCATTCATGGGGACAGCCCAACACCACTGGACGCAGCGGCCATCGGCGAGGGGCTGACCCTGCTCGGCCTGGTCGGCATGATTGATCCGCCACGGCCGCGCGCCATTGCCGCCGTGCGCACCTGCCATGCCGCTGGCATCCGCGTCAAGATGATTACCGGCGACCATGCCGGCACGGCACGCGCCATCGCCCGGCAAATCGGCATTGCCAGTGCCGACGATGCCCCGGTGCTGACCGGCCGGGAGTTGGCCGGGCTCTCCGCAGCAGAGCTTGCTGCGCGGGTGGGCGAGGTTGACGTTTTCGCCCGCGTCGAGCCGGAACAAAAATTGCGCCTGGTGCGCGCCCTGCAAGACAATGGCGAGGTTGTCGCCATGACGGGCGATGGCGTGAATGATGCACCGGCATTGAAAGCTGCCGACATCGGCATCGCCATGGGCGAAGGCGGCACGGAAGTGGCCAAGGAGGCCGCCGCGATGGTGCTCACGGATGATAACTTCGCCACCATCGAAGCGGCCGTCGAAGAAGGCCGGGGGTTGTATGACAACCTGGTGAAGTTCATCACCTGGACGTTGCCGACCAACCTGGGCGAAGGCCTGGTGATTCTGGCCGCCGTCCTGGCCGGGGTCACGCTGCCCATCACGCCGCTGCAAATCCTCTGGATCAACATGACCACCGCCGTGCTGCTTGGCCTGCCGCTGGCCTTTGAGCCCGCTGAGCGCGGCATCATGCGCCGCCCGCCGCGCGCGCCCGGCGAATCCATACTTCGCCGCCGGCTGGTCACGCGGGTGCTCCTGGT
>JAUSQB010000343.1 GCA_030652715.1 Rugosibacter sp. | reverse complement strand
GAACGGCGTGCTGTGTATGACGCCGATGTCCTGCCTCGCTATATCGTGTTTCCGTTTTAAGGGAAAAGGAAACGTGACCCATTCGATCTATGTGAGAAAGGAATAAAGAAGTCGAAAACTTATTTAAAAGATTGCAGACATTTTTTTTTGATTTTGGGTAATATGCCGACTTGCTTCAAGCAAAAAACCAATGCCACAGCGTGATGGCATAACTTAAAACGTTATCAGGAGGAGTTCAGATGAGAAAGTCAGGACGAGGGGTGTCCGCTGTCCGTACTATTGCCGCTTTGGCGTTAGGTGCGGCAGGGGTGTTGCAATCGACTGCGGCAGGAGCTTTCAGCTTCGATCTGGGAGGGGATATCCAGGGTGCGTTTGATACGGATGTGACCTACGGATTCATGCGTCGCATGGAGTCTGCCCAGCCGGATACAAAAGGGGCGTCCTATGGCAACCGGGTTTTGTTTCCCGATAAGGGAGACATCTTGTCAAACGCCATTCGTGTCTCGCATACGCTGGAGTTAAAGCGGGGCGATACGGGGTATTTGATGCGCGGCAATTATTTTTACGATGGCGCCTTCCGCAATAAAGACTTGCCGACCGATGTGGCTAACAGCCTGCGGCATTCGCAAGACATTACCGATGCTTTTTTCTACACCAAGCTGGGCGACAATGTGGGCCTGCGGGTAGGCAAGCAGGTCATCAACTGGGGCGAGAGCACGTTTATTCAAGGCGGCATAGCGGATATCAATACCTTTGATATTAAAAAATTGCGCGTGCCGGGCGCCGATCTGAAAGATGCCTTTGTTGGCGCCAATGCGGTGAATGTTTCATGGTCAGACAGCAACTGGACGGTGGAAGGGTTCGGACTGTTCAAGTTTGATTCGGTCAGGGTAGACCCCATGGGCAGCCCGTTTGCGACACTGGATGCGATTGGTGATGGTGGCGGTTTTGATCTGGGTGGTAATGGGGTGCCAGGCGGAGGTTGTACTGCTGCAGATAATCCAACCCCCGCACCCGGCACTCCTCGTTGTGATCTGTTGGGGGGGTTCCTTGTCCGTACTTCCGATAAGCGCGCTTCCAATAGCGGCCAGTGGGGTATTGCTGTACGCAAGTTCTTCCCCGATTTCTTTAATGGTGGTGAAGTAGCCTTGTACATGCAGAACCTGCATGATCATCTGCCGATGATTTCTTCCTATGGCAGATCGGGGCAGTTTTTTGTTGATTATCCCGAAGATATCAAACGTTACGGTATTTCGTTTAATACCAATGTGGCGGGTTTGGCGATCGGTGGTGAATACAGCATGCGCAAGGATGCGCCGATTCAGCTTGTTCAGCCTCTCTTGAATGGTCTTGTTCCCGCTCAACTTGGTCCATTTGCTCCTGATCCGGCAACGGTACCAGGGAGTTATCAGCAAGGCTGGACTACATCCGACCGGCATCAAATGCAGATTACGGTGCAGAAGAACTGGGGTGTGGTGCATCAGCTAGGCGCGGATGCCGGCAGCTCGATTATTGAAGTAGCCTTTGGGCGCTTGAGTGATTTACCTGGTAAAACTTTGCTTTTTGAGCCGACGCTGACAAAAAGCTGGTCAGGCATGCAAATGCGACATTCATTAACCTATCAGGCTGCGCTTTTCAACCTGGTCGCGTTGACACCCAACTTTGCTTATCGCTGGGATATGAATGGCAACTCGAACGAGCTTGGCGGTGCAAAGGCTTTTGTCGATGGCCGACGCGCCTCGACGATAGGCCTTGATTTTGATTACATGGCGGGGCGCTACAAGGGAGGGATCAGCTACACCAGTTTTCATGGACGGCGCTCCGAGAAAAATTTGGCCGGAGGTCTGTTGAACGGTGCCTATGATCGCGACTTTATCCAAGCAAACGTCAGTATGTCGTTTTGAACCTATACATCTAAACTGAGGAGTTTTGATAAAAATGAGAACACCCCGTTATTTAAAAATGGTTGCGGTAATCGCTGCCATAGGTTGCGCGTTGGGCAGCCACACTGCCAGTGCTGCGTTAACGGCAGATGAGCAAGCCAAACTGGGAATTGAAGGCACGCCGCTGACCCCTATGGGCGCTATTCGCGCCGGTAATGCCGATGGATCAATTCCTGCATGGAATTCAAAGCCGCTACCCCCCCCCGCAGGCTATAAGGCGGGCGATTATCCTGATCCCTTTGCCAATGAAAAGCCGTTATTTACCATTACGGCAAAAAACTACACGCAATACCAGGACAAACTGACGGCCGGCCAGGTGGCGATGTTTAAACAGTATCCAGACACTTTCAGGATGCACGTTTACCCAACGCACCGTACGGGTGCCTATGAGCCTTGGGTGTATGAGCAGACAATGAAGCAGGCAAAGGCTATCAAGATTTGTCCTGAGCAAGTGAGTAAAGGTCAGGTATGCCTGAAAGACTATATCAAGGGCGGGGGGATTCCTTTCCCTATCCCCAAGAATGGTGATGAGATTGCATGGAGTACTTTCCTTGCGTTTCGGGGAACCTCTCTGGATGTCATCATCAATGGCGCCTTGATCGATGCGCTGGGTAACCGTACAGATGTGATATCCCGTGAGCGTGCCCTGTGGCCTTGGTGGTTCAAAGAGAAGGATATCCCCAAGAACCCATGGTTCACGGCATTTGGCGGGTTGTCCATGTTCTGTGATTCCCAGGAAGTGCTGCAACCTCCCCGCTCGTCCGGTTTGATCTTCGGTGGCTGCAATTACGTCGAACAGTTTGACTTTCAGGTGTACCTCTACCTGCCGGGCCAACGTCGCGTAAGAAAGGCCCCTGAGATCGGCTTCCATGACAGCCCGTCGTTTGGTTCTGACGGGCAGCGTACCGTTGCCAGCCGCTACATGCATTATTTTGGTGGCGCAGAATCGCGGCATGACCGTAAACTTGTTGGCAAAAAGGAGTTGTTCGTTCCCTATAACAATTTCAAGCTGGCACAGGACGGCGTGGGCTTCGATCAGATTTTTGGCAAAAAGCATGTCAATCAAGACCTGATTCGTTATGAGTTGCATCGCGCATGGGTGATTGAAGCAAATCTCAAGCCGGGACAGCGTCATTTATACAAGCGCCACGTTTCCTATATTGATGAAGATACCTGGGAGGGTCTGGGGTTTGAGGCGTATGACAACAGCGATCGTCTCTGGCGTGTTGGCGAGCAATATCTGATGTATTTTTATGATCCCAAGATCGTGACGATCTATGGTGATAGCCAGATCGACTTGATCAATGGACGCTACACTACGTACCCTTACTGGTATCGTCAGGCTTCCAAGGCAGTAGGGCGGGAAGGGCCGAAGATTTCTTCGGACTCATCAAACATTCCGTTTAACGTCGATATATTTACTCCGCAAGGCTTGCGCGGTATGGGTACACGATAAGTCGTATCCGGTAGTTTGCACCTCTCTACGGGGGGCTTCGAGACGTTTCGGGCCCCCCGTAGCGCTGTCTGATGTTTAATCTGTTTAATCAATCGTTGATTTATCACTCTCATGAAAAAAAAGCTTATCTTTGCTTTGGCGTGGTTGAGTTGTGCGCTGAGTTGTATTTTTGCCCCTTTTGCAATTGCACAGATGGGGCAGGCGGCGATTGCCGATGTTCCTGTAGCCGCAAAGATTCTTCCTAAGGCTATCCATGCGCGGTTTATGGCGCTGGCAATAAACCAGGAAGGCAGTCTGCTGGCTGTCGGAGAGCGCGGGATTATTATCCGCTCGACTGATCAAGGCGCTACCTGGAAGCAAATGCCGTCGCCCGTAGACATTACGCTGTCTTCAGTAACTTTTGAAACCAGTCAGCGCGTATGGGCAGTAGGACAGGCGGCCAGTATTTTGCGGTCTGATGATGGTGGACAGACATGGAAAATTGTCCGTTACAGGCCGTCAGATTTGCGGTATTACCTCAAGATCGCTATACACGAAGGCATTATCCATGTGCTGGGCAGCGATGGCGAACTTTGGTTGAGCCATGATTCCGGTGCGAACTGGGAACTGACTGAACTGGAAAACAGTGAGGCATTTCCGCATTTATTTTCTCTAGCTTTTGTTGGTGAAGCGGAGATGATGAGTGCTGAACGCGGCTCTGTTTTCATGCGCAGCAAAAATGACGAACCATGGATGCCATTATCGGTTGATTATCACGGATCATTTTTCGGTGTGATTTCTTTTGCTGATCAATTCTTGTTGTTTGGCATGAGCGGTCGTGCTTTTCTGGTGACTCCAGATGGTAAGAGCCAACGCTCGATAGATACTCGCACAACACAGTTTCTTCTGGATGCAGTAGTGATTCCTGAGAAAAACCAGGCATTGGTGGTTGGGCGCGGTGGTGCCATTATCATCATCGATGCGGATGGGCGGGTATTGAAAAGTTATAAGCGACTGGATGAAGCCGACATTACCGCAGTTGCAGTGCGGGGCGATGATGTTTTCATGGCTACCATGAAAGGTGGCGTTGAGCGTCTCAAGGCAAGCGATCTGGCGCAGGCTGCGGGTTACTCGTCTGCGTCTGTCGCTCCATAATATAAAAACAAAAAAGCAGGAAAAACAAACAATGCAGCCATGTTTGCCTTTATACATAGGCAGGGAAGAGGAATTACAAGATGAATGAAATGAATCAGTCGAACGGAACATTGCACCGTATTTCGGAGACCTTTGCCAGTGTCTTGATTCGCCATCGCGTGCTGATTTTATTGGTGAGTGTTTTGCTTACGGCCTTTTTTGGTTACCGGGCTTCGCTGCTGGTTGTGAGCGCTGGGTTCGACAAGAGTATTCCGCTGTCTCACCCCTACATGGAAACTTTTACCGAGTATCGGAATACGTTTGGCGGGGCGAATCGGATAACCATTTTTGTACGTGATGAGTCGGGAAACATGTTTAACCCGGAATGGCTCAAAACATTTGAAAAAGTCACGGCAGATGTTCTTGTGATGCCGGGTGTTGACGCACGTACCGTGACATCCATTTTTACCCCGAATGTAAACTTTGTTGCTGTCAGTGAAATTGGCTTTACCGGTTCGCGGATTGTGCCGGCAGATTTTTCGCCCACTCCTGAGGGGATCGAGCAAGTCAAAAGCAATTTAGCCAAATCGACAGAAATCGGCAAGACCGTAGCAACGGATTTATCCGGGGCTTTGGTTGTGGCTGATCTGATTGAGCGCGATCCAGCGACAGGCATAGAGATAGATTATGACAAGTTTGCAAAGCAGCTCAATGAACTGAAGGCGAAGTATGAAACAGCGGGTATTAAAATTCACATTACCGGTTTTGCGCCATTTGTTGGTTATGTGATTGACGGCATTGAAGGGGTAGTGGGGTTTTTTGGCATAAGTTTCTTGCTCACTTTTATTCTGCTGCTCTTTTTCTCCGGCTCGTGGAAGCTGGCACTATCGTCGATGGCGGTGTCTCTGGCAGCGGTGATCTGGCAGCTAGGCGCAATTCAGATGCTGGGTTTTGGCTTGGACCCCATGTCTATTCTGGTGCCCTTTCTGATTCTTTCCATCGGTGTTAGTCATGCAGTGCAGATGACCAACGCCTGGCGCATGGCTGTGGTTAAGGGAGAGACACCGCAAGATGCTGCGCATACAGCGGTGTATCAGTTGCTTGTGCCAGGTGCTACTGCTATTTTGGTGGATGCGGTGGGTTTTGCCGTGATCATGCTTATCCCGGTTCAATTGATTTTCGAGCTAGGTGTTTCTGCGAGTATCGGGGTGGGCATCATGCTGCTCACCAACAAGATGATGCTGCCTATCTTTTTATCCTGGACGCGCCTGAATGCCAAAGAGCTCGCCCGGGCGCAGAAGGTGAGTCAATCGCGTGGGCATCCTGTCTGGGCATGGCTAGCCAAAGCAGCTGATCGCAAGGTGGCTGTGGGTATTCTGGCGTTTGCCATGCTGATGGGGGTAGCGGGGTATATAGCTGAACAGCGTCTTGTCGTAGGCGATACGGATGCGGGAAGCCCTGAATTTTGGCCCAGCCATGTTTACAACCGGGATATCGATACCATTATCAATCGGTTTTCGGTGGGTCTTGATGAACTGGTAGTCATTGCGGAGTCAGATGTAACCGAAGCCTGCGTCGATCATTCGGTCATGAAAACCATCGATGATTTCGTCTGGCAAATGCAAAATGTGCCGGGTGTGAAGTCTGTCGTTTCGTTAACGGAAATTGTACGCGAGCGGAATATTGGCAACTACGAAGCAAATCCGAAGTTTCTTGGTTTGCCTTTTAATAGCGAAATGATTTCTGCCAATATGTATCGCATCGAAGCATCGCAAGGCATGTTCTCTAATGACTGCAAGGCGATGCCTGTACGTCTTTATTTGGAAGATCATAAAGCGGATACGCTAAAGCGCGTTACCGCGGCGGTAGATAGTTTTAATAAGGTGCATGGCAACGCACATGTCAATCTGCGGTTGGCGATGGGTAATGGCGGCATCATGGCGGCGACGAATGAAGAGGTTGCAGAAGCACAATTGCGCATCAATCTCACGCTGTTTGCTGCTGTAGGCTTGTTCGTCTTTCTGACATTCCTGTCGTGGCGGGCAACCTTGTGCGCAATGATACCGTTGATTCTGGTGGCTTACTTTGCCAATGTACTGCTGGTTACCATGAATATCGGGCTGAAGATATTCGTATTGCCGGTGTTAGCGCTTGGTGTGGGTGTTGGTGTGGATTACAGTATTTATCTCATTGCCCGCATGTTGTCGCATATGGATAACAAGATCAGTGTGAAAGAAGCATTTACCCACTCCCTAAGAGAAGTAGGCGTGCCGGTTATATTTACTTCGATCACCATGAGCATCGGTGTGGCAACGTGGCTGTGGTCCAGCTTGAAGTTTCAGGCAGATATGGGTATTTTGCTGTCTTACATGTTCTTTGTGAACATGATCGGTGCAATCCTCCTCATGCCGGCACTTGCCTCATTTCTTATGAAGCCTAAAAGATAATGAATGATGCCGTGTTTTTAAATCTTGATTGTGAGGCAAGCTTATGCAAGCGCTTAATCCCCCAGTTAAACTTGATTTACCGTACCTATGGTTAAGCTAACAGCTTGTAATGCAGAGTCACTCGTCCCTGCCAAGGCTTTTTCACACGCCTTGGTGGTTGAGGGTGCGCAGCGCTGGGTTTTCATTTCCGGGCAAGTAGCCATTGATTCAGCAGGTCAAGTGATCGCGCCGGGCGATTTATTCGCTCAGATCGAAGTTACCCTGCAGAACCTGGGTTCTGCGCTGACAGCAGCAGGTGCGACTTTTCGCGACCTGGTCAAAGTGACGATTTTTGTGGTTGATCTCGACCCGGCTGATCTTGCGCAAATTCGTGAAATTCGTTCCCGTTATTTGCCGCAGGACCCACCCATTGCAATTACCCTGGTGGGTGTTGAGCGGCTGGCTTTTCCAGGACTGCGCATAGAAATTGAGGGTACCGCTGCGCTGTAATTTTCCGATTGGCGCGCATGATCTCCCTTCGTTAATGCCTGTGCTCGGCGGCTGAGTCTGTTGTGTCCGCATCGAATGATTTCAGTGACCCCGCTGGGCTTGACCATGATATCCGGTGCCTGAAAAGTCGGTGTCGGCGATACGGCGTGCGGCATGGTGATTTGTCAGGACACTTGTGAGCAGGGATTAGCTGAGCGGGAGGGGAATGCCAACTGGCTGTTGTCATGCCACATGAATGATTGCTTTTTGAACGCGAGGTAACTGTCTTATGTACCAGCAGCTTGTTCCCATGGTCCTCGTGTTGCTGTTGGGTGTACTGTGGCGGCAATTGTCCCCGGCTGGCTTGCCAGTTGCTCAAGTGCGCTCTGTGTTGGGTATTCTGATTATTAATTTCGTTGCACCGGCATTGATTGTGGAAGTTCTGCTTACGTCAAGTCTCAAGCAGGAATTATTTCAAGTGCCGGCGAGCGGCAATGCAACCATAGTGATTATTCTATTAATCAGTCTGGCACTGTAAGCCATGCTGCTGCGGTTGCATATCATCACGCGTGCGCAAGCGGGGGCGCTCGTTTTGGCCAGCACATTCGGCAATGGCATGGGTATGGCACTGCCTGCCGTTTCAGCCCTTTTAGGCTTGTCACAGCGCGATATTCCCGTAGTGTATGACTTGCTGGCGACCGTTCCTTTTGTATGGATTATTGGCGTCCTGCTGTGCGCTCACTTCGGCACGCGTGTTACAAACGGTGGCTTGGGCAAGGAGTTATTGCGCTTGCCTCCTTTTTGGGCACTGATCATTGCTTTGGGGATGCGCTACTTCGGTCTTGCGTTGCCGGAGCCCCTCATGAAAACGCTGCATCTTCTGGGCAGCGCTGCCGTGCCTTTACTGCTATTGATGGTAGGCATGACTTTGCATGTCGGGCGCCATATGCGTTTCGGTTTGCTGTTTTCCGTCGTAGGCCTGAAATTATTTTTAAGCGCCGGATTGGCGTTTGGTGTCGGGCATGTTGTTGGCTTGCAGGGTGCAACGTTGGCAGCAACAGTTCTGACTGCTGCTGCACCGCCGGTAGGCGTTGGCATTGCGCTATGCGACCGATTTCGTCTGGATACCGAATTATTTGGTACGGCAATGACTGTGACTACAGTGCTTTATGTGCTGCTTGTGCCATGGCTGGTATCGTGGCTGATATGACAAGCGCTTAGGCGAACCCAATGCATGCTGATAGGATTACTCCTTCACCAACGAAATTGCTCAGAGCAAATTCAACGGAATTTTGAGATAGCTCACCCCGTTGTTTTCAGCCGGCGGCATGTCGCCTGCACGAATGTTGACTTGCACGGAAGGCAGTATCAACACGGGCATATCTAAAGTAGCATCGCGCGCCTGCCGTATACGCACAAATTCCGCTTGGTCAATATGGTCATGTAAATGAATGTTTTTTCGACGCTGCTCGGCAACGGTGGTTTCCCATGCGGGAGCGCGATCAGAGGGAGGGTAGTCATGACACATGAACAGGCGCGTTGTTTCGGGCAGTGCAAACAGTTTCTGTACCGACTGATACAACGTGGCAGCATCTCCGCCAGGAAAATCGCAGCGGGCAGAGCCTACATCCGGCATGAAGAGCGTATCGCCGACAAATACGGCATCATCAAACTGATAGGCAATATCAGCCGGGGTGTGGCCCGGAACGTACAAAGCACGGCCTGTTAGCTGGCCTACCTGAAAGGATTCATTGTCGGCAAATAGATGGTCAAACTGGGAACCATCCACAGCAAAATCGGCTTCCAGGTTGAACATTTTTTTGAAGACGCCTTGTACTTGTGCGACGTGTTCGCCTATGCCAATGTGCCCGCCCAGGGTCGTTTGCAAATAGCGTGCAGCCGATAGATGATCTGCATGGGCATGCGTTTCGAGTATCCAGTCGGTGGTGAGTTGCTGTTGACGGACAAAGTCGATCACTTGATTCGCCAGATGGGTTCTGGTGCGGCCGGACTTTGGGTCGTAGTCTAGCACTGGATCAATAATCGCTGCATGACCACCTGGTGCATCAAAAACAATATAGGTAATCGTGCCAGTGATTGCGTCGTAGAGAGGGTGGATTGTTGGTTTCATAGTAAATTTCCTCGTCGTTGCTGTTACATGGAGATAATTGCATTGACAAATTATAATATAAGTTAATATAATGTTGTTGGATATATTGAAATTAATCAAGAGGAGTTAACATGCCTGAGGTTGTAAATGCTGATCTGACTTTATCGATTAATGCGATGCGAGCAGCTGCAAGTGAGACGGCAGCGGTGTTGCGAGCATTGTCTAATGGAGATCGCTTGTTACTGCTTTGCCAAATGAGTCAGGGCGAGTATTCAGTCGGTGAGCTTGAGGCTTTGCTGGATATTCGGCAGCCTACCCTTTCGCAACAGTTAACGGTATTGCGTGCTGAGGGGTTGGTGACTACTCGGCGTGAAGGGAAGCGTATTTTTTACCGGGTTGCCGATCAAAAGGTGCTGACGATTTTGGCTACGCTGTACCGACTGTATTGTCCTCATCAATAAACTTGCAAGGAAAGGTCTGACGAATGATTATCGATACGTTGCATTTCACCCCTGTGTCGGCGCTTATTGGTGGTTTGCTTATTGGAACGGCAGCAGCCTTGTTCATGCTGATCAATGGCCGTATTGCCGGTATTAGCGGGATTGTTGGCGGCTTGCTGCGACCGGTGTCAGGCGATATCCTGTGGCGTGTTGCTTTTGTTGCGGGGATACTGCTATCGCCTGCTATATATGGCATTTTCGCCACATTGCCGGAGATCCGGCTGGATAGCAGTTATCCCATGCTGATCGTGGCTGGTTTGCTGGTGGGACTGGGTACGCGCTATGGTGCCGGGTGTACAAGCGGTCATGGTATTTGCGGTGTTTCGCGTTTGTCGCCCCGATCAATCATGGCAACGCTGCTCTTCATGCTGACCGGCATGGTCACCGTTTTTGTGATGCGCCATGTTTTCGGAGGTGCCTTGGTATGACTTTCTTTTTTTCACTGGCGGTTGGTCTGATTTTCGGGCTGGGACTCATTGTTTCAGGCATGGCAAACCCGGCCAAGGTGCATAGCTTTCTGGATATTGCCGGGGTTTGGGACCCTTCTTTGGCATTTGTCATGGTGGGTGGGATTGTGGTGGCAAGTATTGGGTTTTTCTTCGCCAGACGACGCACCGAATCATGGCTGGGGCTGCCACTGCAGATGCCCAAAGCAAGCGATATTGATCGACGTCTGGTAGCAGGGGGCATATTGTTTGGCATTGGCTGGGGATTGGTCGGTATTTGTCCTGGTCCAGCGCTGGTGGTGGTGGGCATGGGTGCGGTCAAGGGGGGTGTTTTTGTTCTGGCTATGCTGCTAGGCATGGGGGCATTCGAGTTGGCAGAGTCGCGTAAAGTGCAGTCAGCTGCGATGCCGCCAGCCATCGAGTAAATAACGGATTATCCATGCTGATAGCGTTGTTGGTGGTAGCC
>JAUSQB010000339.1 GCA_030652715.1 Rugosibacter sp. | reverse complement strand
CTGATGCTGGAGGCAGCGCTCTCACGCCAGCGAACGCCTGATACGCTCAGCTTCAAACACAGCCTGTCATTGATCCGCCGCAAACTTCCAGACAGCGGCGCCGTTCCCCCCAGAGGACTTCCAGAAGTGGTGGTTGGCGTTAATTAAAGCCGCTGCCAGCGGCAGGCTAACCAGTCCAAAAGGACGATCAAATCCTCGCGTGGTCAAGCGACGAACCAAGCAACATCCACCGCGCAAGAGCGATGAAATTATGAATATCCGTCAGGATTGGACACCGATGATTATTAAGCGAACAGCATTGGAGACAAGGCAACCTGTTGACTAATAATTCTATTTATCGTTAGAATGTTAGTATGAATAAGCGATCATTAAAAGACCTGCTGTATGAGCAAGTCGCCCTCATCGGCAAAGCCGTCTCCAGTCCGAAGCGATTGGAGTTGTTGGAATTGTTGGCACAAGGAGAGAAAACCGTCGAGGTGCTGGCCTTCGAGTTGTCGGCCGACATCAAGCTCACCAGCGCCCACCTTAAGACATTGAAGGGTGCTCGCCTGGTCACTTCCCGGCGTGACGGCAAGTACATGATCTACCGGCTCACCGGCAGTGACGTGGCTGGTCTTTGGGTGATGCTGCGACAAGTGGCCGAAGAGCACTTGCTGGAGTTGAGGCTGGCTCTGGATCGCATAGTGGCGGATCCTGCCAGGCTCACTTCTGTTGGTCGTGAAGCGCTGCTGGAGCAGGCGCGGCGCGGGGATATCGTTGTCATTGACGTTCGCCCGCAGGCTGAGTATGAGACGGCACATCTGCCTTTTGCCCGCTCGATGCCCGTTGCCGAGATCGAAAAACGGCTCACGGAATTGCCGATCGAAAAAGAGATCGTCGCATACTGCCGTGGCCCCTTCTGCCTGCTGGCCGACGAAGCCGTGGCTTTGCTCGGTGCCAGGGGTTATCGGATACGCAAGATCCTTGACGGCGTCAGCGAGTGGCAGGCGGCTGGACTTCCTCTCCAGACCTCCGCTGAAGAATAACCCACTGATAAAGGAGGAGGCCATTATGTGCAAACCGATTCATGATTTCGATGATATGAAGGCAACCATAATAGGAGTTAAGAAATGAGTTCCATACTTTTCATTCTCAACGAAGCCCCTTACGGTAGTGAACGCGCCTACAACGCACTACGCTTAGCTGGCGCATTGTCTTCCAAGGAAGAACAGCATATATGGATTTTCCTGCTGGCTGACGCCGTCGGTTGCGCCAAGTCAGGCCAGACGGTACCCGAGGGCTACTACAACATTCAGTTGATGCTGGGCAAGGTGCTGCGCAAAGGCGAAGTCGCGCTGTGCGGCACCTGCATGGATGCACGCGGCTTGACCGAGCCGGAACTCATCGAAGGTGCCAGGCGTTCAACGCTTGCGCAACTTGCCGACTGGACGGTCGAGGCGAACAAAGTGCTGGTTTTTTGAGGAGGTACTGACCATGTTTTTCAAGCAACTGGCAACGAAAGAGTCTTCACTATCCTATTTTTTTGGCTGCGGCACCAAGGGCAAATCCATGGCGGTGGACGTGGTCGCGGGCGATGAGGCGTGGTACATCGAGGAGGCGAAAAAAGCAAACGTCAGCATCAATTACGTGATCGACACCCACGTCCATGCCGATCACTATTCCGGTGGCAGAAAACTTGCGCAGATGGTTGGCGCACCATACTGTCTGCACGAATCGGACAAAGGTCTTGTCAAGTTCGAGTTTGAACCATTGTGCGACGGCCAGCCGCTGAATCTCGGCAACGTCGCAGTCGAGGTACTGCATGCGCCGGGTCATACGCCAGACAGTATCTGCCTGCTGGTGACCGACA
>JAUSQB010000338.1 GCA_030652715.1 Rugosibacter sp. | reverse complement strand
CCGCCTTCATCGCCTTCCTCACCTGCTTTGGGTTCGCGCCATTCTTCCTTTTTCATCACAATCGGCTGCAGAATGTGATCGGAATACTTGCGGATGATGCTGCGCAGTTTCCAGCCGGACAATAAATCGTCCTGGTCAGCGCGCAAATGCAAGGTGATTTCCGTACCGCGAGCCGCCTTATTCACCGCTTCGATGGTGAACTCGCCCGCGCCTTCAGATTCCCAGCGCACGCCCTGATCGGCTGCTGCACCAGCGCGACGGGTAACTACGGTGACTCGGTCGGCGACGATAAAGGACGAATAAAAGCCCACGCCAAACTGGCCAATTAATCCGGCATCTTTCTTTTGATCGCCGGACAACTGCGAGAAAAATTCACGCGTGCCTGATTTAGCGATGGTGCCCAAATTGGCCACCGCTTCTTCCCGGCTCATACCGATGCCGTTATCGCTCACCGTCAGCGTGCGTGCCGTTTTGTCGTAACTCACGCGGATGCTGAATTCACCTTCATTCTCCAGCAACGCGGCGTTGTTGAGCGCCTCAAAGCGCAGTTTGTCGCAGGCATCCGACGCATTGGAAATCAACTCGCGCAGAAAAATTTCGCGGTTGGAATACAACGAGTGGATCATCAACTGTAAAAGCTGCTTGACCTCGGTCTGAAAACCCAGCGTTTCACGTGCCGGGCTGGTTTGTGCGGTTATTGTCATCGATATTTCCTAAAAAATAATGGCTTATGGTTTGCTATCGTCGTTGATGCCGTGTATTGCAAATACCATCGCAACAACACAGCACTCGGCCAACACGATATGGGGCCAGTGCGGTGAATTTCAATGGGTTGAGCAGTTTAAACGGTGGCGCGGTTTTCTGTCACCAACAAGCCAAGTTGGCCTGAATTAGTCTCAGCTGGCCTTTACCAGCGCAGACCCCATGCGCTTGATCTCTGGCAAACAAGAGCCGCACGAGGTGCCACATTTTAGCTGCGCCTGCAGGGCCTCCAGATCGGCACCTTGTCGATACAGGTCTTTGATTTGCGTCTCGGTCACACCAAAGCAGTTACACACGGTGCGCCCGGCGGGAGACATCAATAAGGGCGGCGTAGCCGTCGCCGCAAACAGCCAGCGACGCAACTCGCCGACTGGCTGGCCGCTAGCCATCAGCTCACGCAACCAGTCCGCTGCGGCTGTTTCACCGGCTAATAGTACGCCCAGCAAACGATCGCTCGTCGCATCAGTTTTTGCGCGCTTGGCAATGGCACGGCGCGGATCGCTGTAAGCGGTGCACTCTTCCAGATCAAGTACTGCGACGATTTTATCCAGTATCTCTTTTGACAACGGCGTGGCATGCGCCACAGACAGCACAACGAACGGATGTTCGCGACCGGACAGCGTGACTGCAGCGTAGTCGAATGCAGGTAACAACTTGGCCAGCTGGTTACGCCAAGACAAGACTTCTTCGTCTGCCGAGTGTGTGGCGTTGGCGACATCAGCAGCACGCAGCGCGATGAGTCGATACGGCAAGTCGACCGGCTCAATGCGGATAGCGGCCGCTTTGAGTTCGGGTTGTTTGGATATCGGATCAAATGCGGACAACATCAGCTGATTAACGCCTGCATGCGACAAGGAGCGCGCACCCCAGTGCATGGCGATGAACGCCTGACTGGGCTTGAGTTCATCGCTCGGGCTGACCGGTAGAATAATTTCGCCACGGCGGCTTTTAATACGCGCCAGATCACCTGGCTTAAAGCCACGTCGCTCGATATCGATCGTATTCAGCAGCAAACGTGGCGTCGGTTCGTGCGCTGCCAGCCGTGCCGCACGGCCCGTGCGGCTCATGCCATGCCATTGGTCACGCAGGCGGCCGGTGGTTAAACGCAATGGATAACGGGCGTCGGTCGCTTCGGCGGTTAGCGTAAACGTCAGCGGTGCAAACAGGGCGCGGCCATCAGGGGTGGCAAAATGATGATCTTCATAAAGACGCGCCTGGCCGCTGTGTGCACCTTGCGGGAAAGGCCATTGCTGCGGGCCGTGCTCTTCGAGTACGGCGTAGCTCATGCCACTCATATCCAGATCACGGCCGACTGTCAAGCTGACATGTTCAGCAAAAATATCAGCAGTATCGGTAAAATTGAACAGACCTGCCTTTGCTGAATCCGCCGTATCACCAGCACCGACTTTTTCGCCTAGTTTTTCACCCAGACGCCGGGCAAACTCAGCAGCGATTGCCCAGTCCGGACGCGCTTCGCCGGGCGGTGCGACGGCTGCGCGAACACGCGAAATGCGGCGTTCGGAATTTGTCACCGTGCCCTCTTTTTCACCCCAGCTCGCGGCGGGCAGCAAGAGATCAGCAAAGGCTGCCGTTTCAATATCGGCATAGGCATCTTGCACCACGACGAATTCTGCTTTGACTAACGCCTCGCGTACTTTTGTTTGGTCAGGCATGGACTGCGCCGGGTTGGTGCAGGCAATCCAGATGGCCTTGATTTTTCCTTCATGCAAGGCATCGAACAACTCGACTGCCGTTTTTCCCGGCTGGTCGGGAATGCCGGGCACACCCCACAGGGCGGCTAATTCTTCACGGTCAGCGGCGTCTGCAAGATCGCGATGCCCCGGCAGCAAATTCGCCATCGCCCCCACTTCCCGCCCACCCATGGCATTGGGCTGGCCGGTGAGCGAGAACGGCCCCATGCCAGGCCGACCAATTTTCCCTGTCGCCAGATGCAAATGAATCAGCGCGGCATTATTGCTCGTGCCGTGAGTTGATTGATTCAACCCTTGGCACCACATCGACAACGGCGCTTTGGCCTGGCCGAACCAGCGCGCAGCTTTGACAATATCCTCTGCCGCCACACCGCATGTAGCCGCAGCAGCGGCAGACGTGAGCTCGCGCACCTTGTCGCGCACTGCGGCAAAACCCGTGGTGTGCGCGGCGATAAAGGCTTCATCCACCAGCCCTTCCCACAGCATCACATGCAGCATGGCGCTGTAGAGAATCACATCGCTGCCCGGCGTGATTGCCAGATGCAAATCAGCCATCGCGGCTGTATCGGTGCGGCGCGGGTCGATGACAATGATCTTGAGTTCCGGATTTTTCGCCTTCGCATCCTCGATGCGGCGGAACACAATCGGATGCGCCCAGGCGGTGTTGCTGCCGGCAAGCAAAAACAGGTCGCTCAAGGCAATGTCGTCATAGCTGCAGGGCACCGCGTCCGACCCCAGCGTCGCCTTGTAACCCGCCACGGCGGAGGACATGCACAAACGCGAGTTGGAATCGATGTTATTCGTGCCCACCAGCGTGCGTGCCAGCTTGTTGAAGACGTAGTAATCCTCGGTCAATAACTGGCCGGAAATATAAAAAGCAACGGCATCCGGGCCGTGTTCCTTGATGATTTTGGCGAAGCGTTCAGCAGCGGTATCCAGTGCGACATCCCAGGAAGTCGGCGCTCGTGATACGGCGCGTGAGGTGCGCAGCTCCGGCACCAGTGCGCGCCCGGTGCGCTGCGTGGTGAGATGCAAACTGGCACCCTTGCTGCACAGGCGACCAAAGTTGGCCGGATGATCGGGGTCGCCGCGCACATTGATGATTTTCGCCGTCTTGCCATCCGCTACGGCGAGGAGAGCGTTTTTTGCTCGACCGCCTTGTAGCGCAGTTGCTTCATCAGCGCCGACTTTTTCAATAATCACGCCGCAGCCGGTGCCGCAATAGCAGCAAACGGAGCGCGTCTCGCTCACCTGCAATTCAAGCGTGGATTCCACAACGGATTCCATAGCACCCATCACCAATTCAGCCTCAAAGCGCTAGCAGCACCACGCCATTGTCAACGCGCACTTGATAAGCCGTGGTGCTTCCCTCATCGGGCGCGCAGGCTTCGCCGCTGGATAGCTCCAGATTCCAGCCGTGCAACGGGCAGGTCACGCGATGTCCATACACGATGCCTTGCGACAGCGGGCCCGCCTTGTGCGGGCAAGCATCGCGCAGCGCAAAGACTTCATCGTCTGCCGTGCGGAATACCGCAATACTCACTTCTTCGTGCGGCACCACCCGGCTACCGCGCCGGGGGATTTCTTCCAGACGACACACTTTATGCCATGTACTCAAAACTTTCTCCTGCGTGCTATGCAATTCAAATGGTTTCAACGGGAACAGGCAACGGCGTAAATTCCGCTGCCAACTGGTGTGGGGCTTCACCCGGCAAACGCTCGCGCCACGGATCGACCACACCCTGCAAGGCATACAGCAAGCGCTGGTGCAAGGCTCTGCGATGATCGGCGTCAGCCACCACATGCTGCTTCACATAATCAAGGCCCACGCGTTGCACGTAATGCACGGTGCGTTCCAGATACCAGCCTTCTTCGCGATAAAGCTGAAGAAAGGCAGCGGAATACTCCAGCACCTCTTCGCGCGTCGTCACCTTGCACAAAAACTCGGCAACCTCGGTCTTGATGCCGCCATTGCCCGCCACATACAGCTCCCAACCGGAATCCACACCGATCACGCCGACATCCTTGATGCCCGCTTCCGAGCAATTGCGCGGGCAGCCTGACACCGCCAGTTTCACCTTATGTGGCGACCACATGCCGAACAGCATTTTTTCAAGAGCAACGCCCATGCTCATCGACTGCTGCGTGCCAAAACGGCAATGTTCGGTGCCAACGCAGGTTTTCACCGTGCGTATGCTTTTGCCATACGCATGGCCCGATGGCATGTCCAGGTCTTTCCACACCGCAGGCAAGTCTTCTTTTTTAACGCCGAGCAAATCAATGCGCTGACCACCCGTCACTTTAACCGTCGGGATGTGATATTTCTCCGCCACATTGGCGATACGGCGCAACTCATCCGGCGTGGTCAGCCCGCCCCACATGCGCGGCACCACGCTGTAGGTGCCGTCTTT
>JAUSQB010000333.1 GCA_030652715.1 Rugosibacter sp. | reverse complement strand
AAGGTCTGCTATATCGGCTGTGGCGTAACCACCGGCGTTGGCGCAGTGGTTAATACGGCCAAAGTGCGGCCTGGGGATCGCGTCGTGGTGTTCGGTTTGGGCGGTATTGGACTCAATGTCATCCAAGGCGCGCGCATGGTGGGTGCCGACATGATCATTGGCGTGGATATCAACCCCGCACGCCAGACGCTGGCTGAAAAATTCGGCATGACGCACTTTGTCAATCCCAAAGAAGTCGAGGGTGACTTAGTGCCTTATCTGGTGAGTCTCACCAAAGGCGGTGCAGATCACACATTTGAATGCGTTGGCAATGTCGATCTGATGCGGCAAGCCCTGGAATGCTGTCACAAGGGCTGGGGGGTGAGCACGATTGTCGGGGTGGCAGGTGCGGGCAAGGAAATTGCCACCCGCCCCTTTCAGTTGGTCACCGGCCGCGTCTGGCAGGGCTCAGCCTTCGGTGGCGCCAGAGGCCGCACGGATGTGCCTAAAATTGTGGATTGGTACATGGATGGCAAGATCAACATTGATGATCTGATTACCCATGTGATGCCCATTGAACAGATCAATGATGCTTTTGACTTGATGCACGAAGGCAAGTCGATTCGTTCAGTGGTGACGTTTTAATTCAAAAAAAAGCCTCCCGCTCAGTTAGCTGAGCGGGAAGCTTTTTTAGTTTCCTGTGATTATTTCCAGTCTTCAGCAATCATCTGCGCACCCCGCCAGGCAATGGCCATCGTGGCGGCATGGGTGTGGGCCGAAACAACCATTGGCATAATCGACGCATCAATCACTCGCAATCCATGGGTGCCACGCACGCGCAAGCGCTCATCAACGACTGCATCCGCGCCCTGCCCCATCTTGCAGCTGCCCACCGGGTGATACACCGAGCCACCGTAGTCAAGGTAATATTTTTTCGCATCCTCGTCTGACTTGACCGTATCTGCTGGATAAGTCTCAAAAGAAATCAAATCGGCGATAGGCTTGGTCGCTGCCACCTGGCGAATGGCCTTGACCAGTTTCGGACCATAAGCCAAGTCTTCTGGATGGGTGAGCATATTGGGACGTATCGTGGGCTTGTCTTTCGGGTCAGCGGAACTGATCATGACCTCGCCACGGCTTTGAGGCCGCAGTTGATAGCCTAAAAACATGATGCCATGTTCGGTTTCAACATCCATGCTGACTTTGCCGGGCTTGGTTGAAAGCGGTGCCATCATGATTTCAATATCCGGCCGATCCAGTGCTGGATCCGTTTTCAGGAAGGATACAACATCGTGCGAACCGGTGGACATGATGCCTTTGGAGGTGAATACGTAGTACAGCAGACTCTTGAGCAAGCCAAGACCTTTTAGCATAGGATTAATGCTGATTGGTTTATTGATGCGGTATTGCACTGCCAGCATGCGGTGGTCATGCAGATTCTGACCCACACCCGGCAGATCGGATACCACCGGGATGTTGAATTTTTGCAAATGGTCCTTGGGGCCTACGCCAGACAGTTGCAGTAACTTGGGGGATTCCAGCGTACCCGCGCTCACGATCAGTTCTTTGCGAACCTTGATCTCGTAAGTGCCTTTAGTATCTTTAACCAATACGCCGGTAGCCTTGTTGCCCGTAAACAGAATCTTAAGCGCTTCTGTTTCTGAGTAAACCTTGAAGTTTGGGCGCCCCTTGATGGGATTAATGAAGGCTGTCGCCGCATCCATGCGCTTGCCGTCCTTGATGGTGTAGGAGGCATAACCCACGCCTTCGTTATCGGGACGGTTCGTGTCTTCACGACGCGGCAGCCCCATATTCACCATGCTGTCGATCACCGCGTCACATACCGGATGGTGATTGTGATGTTTGGCGATGTGCATCGGGCCGCCGACGCCACGCACCTCATCTTCGCCCATCTCATGGTCTTCCATGGATTTAAAACAAGGCGCCAAATGCTTCCAGCCCCAACCGGGATTGCCCATATTTTCCCAGTCATCAAAGTCTTTGGCCTGGCCGCGGGTGTAAAACAAACCGTTCACCGAACTGCAACCGCCCATCAGCTTGCCCCGCCCCCAGGAGTCTGAAACACCGGCCGTACCGGGCTCTGGAATAGTCTCGAAGCGAGACACATATTTATCATCAAACATCAGCTGCCCAAAGCCTTTGGGCATGCGCAACAGAAAATTATGCAGGTCTAAACCGCTTTCGATAATGACGACTTGATCCGTACTTTTTTCACTGAGCCGGTTAGCCAGCACGCAACCCGCCGAGCCAGCACCAACAATCAGAAAATCACATTCCATCGTGCGTCGAGTATCCATATCTTGTCCTCTTTTTATGTGTGTAATATTTCAAGCGCGTTGATTCTATAGCTATTGGCGAGCAAATGGTGGCGGCAAAAAGCTTGATCTTGATATCAACAGCATGAGTTAAGTACTGATGCTGAAAATTATTGCTTCCAATCCTCGGCAATTATCTGCGAAGCCCGCCAGGCAATAGCCATTGTCGCAGCATGGGTGTGGGCTGAAACAATAGTTGGCATGATTGAAGCATCAATCACGCGCAAGCCTTCCATCCCGCGCACACGGAGGCGCTCATCCACGACCGCGTCTTTGCCTTGCCCCATCATGCAAGTACCTACGGGGTGATACACCGTGCCGCCATATTCGCGATAGTAATTTTCGGCATCGGTATCGGTTTTAACTTTATCTGCCGGAAAAGTCTCAAACGAAATCGTGTCCGCAATGGGTTTTGTCGCACAAATCTTGCGGATGACATTGATGAGTTTTGATCCGTAAGCAATATCGTCAGGATGGGTCAGCGCATTGGGGCGAATGATCGGCTTATCTTTCGGATCAGCTGAACGAATCATGATTTCTCCGCGACTTTTGGGGCGCAACTGATAGCCCACAAACATGATGCCATGCTCGCTTTCGACATCCATACTCATTTTCCCTGGCTTGGTCGACATCGCACCCATGATGATTTCCATATCGGGGCGATCTAGCGCAGGATCTGACTTGAGAAAGGCGAGTACATCGTGTGAGCCGGTGGACATAATGCCTTTGGATGTCAAAATGTAATACAGCAGGTTTTTGATCAATCCCAGCCCCTTGAGGCCATGGTTGATACTGATCGGCTTATTGATGCGAAACTGGACACACAGCAGACGGTGGTCGTGCAGATTTTGCCCCACACCCGGCAAATCAACCACAACAGGAATGTTGAATTTTTGCAGGTAGTCTTTAGGGCCGATGCCAGATAGCTGAAGCAGCTTAGGCGACTCCAGCGTACCCGCGCTCACAATCAGTTCTTTGCGGATTTTAATTTCATAAGTGCCGGAGGCATCTTTCACTAGCAAGCCTGTGACTTTATTTCCCGTAAACAGAATTTTCAGCGCTTCAGTCTGTTCAAAAATCCTCAAGTTCGGGCGCTGCTTAATTGGTTTGATGAATGCCGTTGCTGCATCCATGCGTTTGCCATCTTTGGCTGTGTAGGAAACATAGCCTATGCCTTCTTGTTCTGGGCGGTTTGTATCCGCACGACGAGGCAGTCCAGTATTTACAGCGCTCTCAATCACTGCCTCACACAGCGGATGCGGCGTTGTATGGCGGCTAATGTTCATTGGGCCACCCACACCGCGCACGTCATCTTCGCCTAGCTCATGGTTTTCGAGTGACTTAAAGCAAGGTGCGATGTGCTTCCAACCCCAGCCCGGATTACCCAAGGCTTCCCAGTCATTAAAATCCTCTGGCTGGCCACGGGTGTAGAACAAGCCATTCACAGCGCTACAACCACCCATCAGTTTGCCGCGTGGCCATGAGTCAGCTACCCCGCCGGTTCCCGCTTCAGGCTCGGTCTCAAAGCGCGCCACATATTTGGTATCAAACATGAGCTGTCCGAAGCCCTTGGGCATGCGCAACAGCAAGTTGTCCATGGCTTTACCGCTTTCCAGCAATACGATCTCATCGGTGCTTTTTTCACTCAGGCGATTAGCCATGACACAACCGGCTGAACCTGCGCCAACGATCAGGAAATCACATTCGATGATACGCTTTTGCCCCATAACTGCCCCCTGTTATAAATGTAAGACGTTTTTGGAAAAACTTTTGACAGGCCGCAATCATAAACCAATGACTGCTGTTTCAGCATGCAAACCAGAGATTCCAGCCCAATGGGATATAAGGCATCCATCGTCAGACACTACTTTCAGCGTTGTGTCGTAAAAGTCAGCGCTGGTGAAACGGCGAAATAGATGCTTGGTGGATGATCTGATCGTCTCACATCTTGCCGGGTTAGCTTTTAGCATCTGCAGCGCAATACTCAGCCATGCTAACGGCGCGGGGTATTAGTGGCTGGATGCTCTGCCGGGTAGCGATGTATTCAGGACGGGGCAACTGATTGCAAAAAGGAGCTGCAACCCGATTTGATAAGGCGTTGTAGACGAAAAAAGCATTCGACCTCGGGTTCGAGGTAATGTTGCTGTTCGATCCGTGCATCAGATTGCAATCGAAAATAATGACTGATCCAGGCTTGCAAGTCGCATTGACAATACCAAAACGTTCTGCAATCTCTGTGAGTTGCTCATCGTTCGGGACACCATACTCCTGTTTGCGCAAAGACTCCTTGAAGTGATCAGCAGGTGTAGCACCGGTGCATGCTGCATAAAGCTTATGGGAACCCGGCATCACCATCAGCGGGCCATTGCAGGCCGTATTTTCAGTCAAGGTAATCGACATGCTGAGGGCGCGCATGTTCGGCATGCCATCCTCTACATGCCAGGTTTCGAAATCGGAATGCCAATAAAACTCCTTGCCCCTGAATCCTGGCTTGTAATTGAGCCGAGACTGATGAACATAGACTTCATCACCCAAAAGCCCCCGCGCAATATCTGCCAGCCTTTTATCTCGAGCCATCAATTCAAAAACCGGACTGATCGCATGTATGCGAAATACCGAACGCACTTCACCGCTGCCGGGTTCGTTTATTACCTCACCGCTGTCTTTAAGCACCAAATCACTGCGCAGACGGTCGAGCTCTTGCGCAAAACATGCAACCTCAGCGGCAGAAAAAAGCTCGTGCAATACCAAAAATCCATTCTGTTCATAATCCCTGATCTGCTCTGGCGTCAGTGGTATTGAACAGACTGCTGCATCAGGTTGCGAGTAAATGACAGGATCACGACGTGGTAATAGCTCCGCCTTGGCACCGGTACGAGATGGGTAACGATCATGGGTGGTATTCATGCATTCTCCTTTCAAATTAATCAACAATAGGGTGGCTCATGAGAGTCGCTTATGCACTGTTTTACTGCCTCTATGTGTGACAGAAAAAACGAGTATTTCGGCGTCAGCACAAGGGCAATGCTGTAATTAAGGAACACGGAATAAGCCGGTTTTGTCCATGACTCGACAAGCTCATCATGAACGAAAGCAATGACCGACCGTTCATCCTGAGCCGTGAGCCTGCCGAACGATTGAGGAACACTTATTCAGCTTTTCCTTGAGTAGCGAAGAGAGCAGACATAACTCACTCTGTAATTGCTTCAGCGTCCAGCGCATAGGACCCTTCAGTGTTGTGTACTTCTTTGCCATGCAGGGGTGGATTGAACACGCAAACCATCTTCATTTCAGAAAATGCACACAGAATATGTTTGTCGTGCTTATCTAACGCATAGAGCGTTCCAGATTTTATCGGATGGACGATATTCCCAGCAAGATCGGTAATCTCACCTTCACCGCTAAGGCAATAAACCGACTCCAGATGATGCTGATAATGCATGCTCAGATTGGCGTCGGCATGGATGGTGGTGATGTGAAAGGAAAATCCCATCCCATCGTTTTTGAGCAAAAGGCGCGTGGACTCCCATCCTTCACTGATAACATGTCGGTCATTTTTTTCGGCTTCTTGCAATGTTCTGACTATCATTCTGTTTTCCTTTCGTATATCAAAGCCAAGTCAAATTCAGCCTGGGAAAAAATCCAACTCTTTGGGTACAGGCTCTGCGTTTCGAGAAATTTCCGCAATACTTTCTTCGAGTATGTCGAGGCCTTTGTTCAAAGATTCTTCGGAAATTGTCAGCGGGCAGAAAATTTTGATTACCTGGTCTTCTGCGCCACTCGTTTCGATGATTAACCTTTTCTTGAATGCACGGCGCGTAATATCACCAGCCAGCTCGCCGCTGATGCAGTTAAGCCCCTGAAACATTCCTCTTCCACGTACGACAAAGTTACCGTTGCCATATTGTTTAGCCATCGCGGTGAGTCGCTTGGTGACCAGTTCTGCCTTTTTTCCAATATCGAGCGCAAAGCTGTCATCCGACCAGTAGTGGTCAATCGCTGCCTTTGCTGTAACAAAGGCTAAATTGTTGCCGCGAAATGTGCCGTTGTGTTCACCTGGTTTCCATAAATCAAGCTCCGGTTTCATTAAAACAACAGCCATCGGCAAACCGTAGCCGCTTAATGATTTAGATAGCGTGACAATATCGGGCTTGATTCCTGTAGGCTCGAAGCTAAAGAAATGACCAGTACGTCCGCAACCAGCCTGGATATCGTCCACAATCAACAGCACATCATTTTTTCGACATACCGCCTCTAAGGCGAGCATCCATTCAAAGCTGGCAGCATTCACACCGCCTTCGCCTTGAACGGTTTCAAAAATGACGGCAGCAGGTTTGTCTACGCCACTGCTAGAGTCGTGTAAAACCTTATCCAGATAGGCTGTGGTATTAAACCCTTCCCCCAGGTAGCCGTCATAGGGCATGCGCGTCACCCCAGTCAAACAGATGCCGGCAGCTCCGCGATGATGGGAATTTCCTGTCGCGGCAAGGGCACCAATGGTTACACCATGAAAACCATTAGTAAAGGCAATGACATTCTGACGACCCGTGATGTTACGTGCGAGTTTTAAGGCCGCTTCAACGGCATTGGTTCCCGTTGGGCCAGTGAATTGAATGTGATAGTCAAGCCCTCGCGGCTGGAGAATTTTTTTTTGAAATGTCTCGAGAAAATATTGCTTTGCCAAGGTATGCATATCCAGACCATGAGTGATGCCATCTGCCTCGATGTATTCAGCCAGGGCCTGTTTAAACACTGGATTGTTATGACCATAATTCAGGCTTCCGGCTCCAGCAAGAAAATCCAGATATTGGTGGCCGTCACTGTCATATAAAAATTCACCAGTTGCACGATCAAATACGCGCGGGAAGGCACGTGCATAGCTGCGAACTTCAGATTCCAATTCTTCAAAAATTTTCATGATATCTCTCCTGTAGAAGTAATTTCGTCAAACGATTCACTTTGCAGCGGACCGATGCGAAACAAGTACTCGGTATCGTGAGTACTAGCGAAATGTTCGGTTTTATCGAATAAAACCGAACGAGATATTGGCGTTGCACAGGCTTTTGCAAAGCCAGCGAAGAGCCTTATTGAGGCTTCATTGCCAAGGGTGATTGATGTTTCGATATATCTCACTGGCGGAGCGCCTGAATCAGTCGCTGAACAGGAATTCAATGACTGCACCAAGCGGTGCAACATGTCACTGCCCAGTCTGCGTCCGCGCATCGCAGGATGTACGGCAACCTGCCACACAAATAATGTTTCAGCACGCTCGGGAATGCGATACCCGGTGATGCTGCCGACAAGGCAATTTGACGGATTAAATGCTCCGATCGAGGTTGATCCGAAGTGGGAGCATTGCAAAAGATTGCAATATAGAGAATTGGCATCCAGTGGCTGACATGCGGCCACCAAGGCGTGCAGTGCACCACCATCAGCGGGCACTAAGGAACGAAAATGAAAATCAAATGTAACGGCAGCGTTGGCCGCAGAAGATTGGTCTATTGAATGTGTCAAAACGAAAGATCGACGCAAACTGCATGAAACAAGCATCGTTAATGATTGATGTAAAAAACGCCAAGAGCTTTTCTTTTATTATTATGATTAGCCAGCGAAGGTTTCATCCTATCAAAGCAACCAAGGTTTTGCAAGCTCGAATGGGCGATCAACATCGACTCAAGTGGTAAAAAGTCGGCGCTGGCGACACGGCGCAATGTTCGACAACAGCAAGCAAATCGCCCGTCAAACGCGTAACATGCATGCCTTTCTTTGCTGGTGGCCGCTTTGGTCCGCACACTGTTATGTCCGCCTCTTTGCTTTCCTGCCTCACTGCCGCCTATTCTGCCCGCAGTGAGTTGATTACCCGTCTGCATGCGGAACACACCGATGCGTATCGTCTGTTTCACGGCACCGTCGAAGGCCACTCCGGCCTTACGGTCGACCGTTATGGCGATTTGCTGTTGGTGCAATGCTTTCACAGCCCGCTCACGCCAGAATTGTTGGCCGAACTCACCGCGTTTTATGCTGAAAAGCTGCCTGCCTTAGCGCTGGTGTACAACGATCGTAGCCAAGCCAACTCACGCATCGCCAATGCACTCACCGCTGAGCAACTCGACATCGCCAGCGCGCCGCGTGAAGCACATGAGATGGGCGTAACGTATCGCATTCAGGGGCGTCACGCCGGGCAAGACCCTTGGTTATTCCTTGATCTGCGCGCCGCGCGGCGACGGCTGATGCAGGAAATCACCGGTAAATCACTGCTCAATCTGTTTGCCTACACTTGTGGCGTCGGCATCGCCGCAGCCAAAGCGGGGGCACGATTTGTAATGAATATTGATTTTTCAGAATCCAGCTTGAAAATCGGCAAAGAAAACGCACGGTATAACACCTTAGCCGTCCGCCCTCGCTTCATCAAAAGCGACGCCTTTGCCGCCATGCGCCAGCTTTCCGGGCTGGGTCAGGCTGAGTTCGTGCGCGGTAAACGCATGCCGCCTTTTCCTAAGCTGGAAGCGCAAACCTTTGATTGCGTTTTCCTTGACCCACCGAGTTACGCCAAACGCGCTTTTGGCGTAGTGGACCTGGTCAATGATTATGCCTCGGTCTTCAAGCCCGCACTGCTATGCACGAATGAGGGCGGCATGTTGATCTGCACCAACCATGTCGCGAACATTGCGCGCGACGTTTGGCTTGATCAACTCCAGCGCAGTGCCGCCAAAGCCGGTCGGCCGATTCGTGAATTTGAATGGATTTTGCCGGAAGCGGATTTCCCCAGCATGGATGGCGAGCCACCCCTTAAAATGGTGCTTTTGCGCGTTTAAATTGATCTGTTCACGGCTTAAACGTGTCGTGAATGTAGGGTAACGTCAAGCGAATCTCTATGATTTGGCTTGAAAATCTGCGATAATGCGGGCCGAATTAGCTACGCGCTGTGGCTATACCCTGCTTTTCTCTGATTTACATTGATTTACTTCGGCTTTATCGCCTCCTCTGCCTTTCTCTGCGCTACGCGGGAACACCATGACAACCACTAATGACACTCCCATCGGGTTCGCCCAACTCGGGTTAAAGCCCGCTTTACTCTCCGCTTTGGCTGAAGTTGGCTACGAGACCCCCTCGCCTATTCAAGCTGCCTGCATTCCGCCATTGCTAGCGGGGCTGGATGTACTTGGTGAAGCGCAAACCGGCACCGGCAAAACAGCCGCCTTCGCCCTGCCCTTGCTGCAAAAAATTGACGTATCGATAGCTAAACCACAAGCGCTAATTCTCACCCCCACGCGCGAATTGGCCATCCAGGTGGCCGAGGCATTGCAACGTTATGCCAAACACATCCCCGGTTTTCACGTCTTGCCAGTGTATGGCGGGCAGAGCATGGTGGTGCAGTTGCGCCAGCTCTCGCGCGGCGCGCATGTCATCGTCGGCACACCTGGCCGGGTGATGGATCACCTGGAGCGGAAAAGCCTGGTACTCGACAAGCTCAGCTTCATGGTGCTGGATGAAGCTGATGAGATGCTGCGGATGGGCTTTATTGACGATGTGAAATGGATTCTTGAACACACCCCGGCCTCACGGCAAACAGCGCTGTTTTCTGCCACCATGCCCGACGTAATTCGCCGTGTGGCGCATCAGCATTTGCGTGATCCCAAAGAAATCAAAATCCGTTCGGCGACCAGCACCGTGGTCACCACGCAGCAGTTTTATTGCCAGACGCACGGCGGGCAAAAAATCGAAGCCCTGACGCGCATTCTTGAAGTTGAAGCGGACTTTGATGCGGCGATTATTTTTGTGCGTACCAAAATCGCGACTGTTGAATTGGCCGATAAACTCGAAGCCCGTGGCTACGCTGTAGCCGCGCTGAATGGCGATATGACGCAAGGCTTGCGCGAGCAAGTCATCGAGCGTCTGAAAAGCGGCAGCCTTGATATCGTTGTTGCCACCGACGTTGCCGCGCGAGGTCT
>JAUSQB010000331.1 GCA_030652715.1 Rugosibacter sp. | reverse complement strand
CGACGCACCCACCGGGTGGCCCAGCGCAATGGCGCCGCCATCCACATTGATCCTAGCCTGGTCGATCTGCCCCAGAGCCTGCGTCAAGCCAAGTTCGCTGCGGCAATAGTCATCATCATTCCACGCGCGCAAACAGCCCAGCACTTGCGCGGCGAAAGCCTCGTTGATTTCCCAGGCATCGATGTCGCTCAACTGCAAACCCTGGCGTTGCAGAATCGGCGTTGAGGCATGCACGGGACCCAGCCCCATTAGCGCCGGGTCCAGCCCGGCCCATTGGGTATCGACAATGCGGCCTATGGGTTGCAGTTGCCATTGCTCCACCGCAGCGGCAGAAGCCAGCAGGAGCCACGCCGCGCCGTCCGTGATTTGCGAGCTGTTGCCTGCGGTGACAGCGCCATACGTGCGATCGAAAAAAGGCTTCAGGCGCGCCAGACTTTCCATGCTCGAATCGCGCCGCAAGCCATCGTCATTTTTATACACCGTGCCATCAGCGCCGACTAATGGGATGATTTCTTCAAGATAACCGGCATCTTGTGCAGCCGCCAGGCGGCGATGACTCTCGACTGAATAGGCATCCATCTCCTGCCGCGTAATACCAAACTTCCACGCCAGATTTTCTGCCGTCTGGCCCATCATCAAGCCGACCACCGGGTCGGTCAGGCCGCGCACAAGGCCGATGACAGGCGAGAGCAAAGTGCCCGGCCGCAGGCGGAGAAACAGCTTCAACTTTTCACCAAAACTGCGCGCAGCAGCCATGTCCGCAAACCACCTGACCATAGGCGCGGAATAAAACAGCGGGGTACGCGACAGCGCATCGACACCACCGGCCAGCACCAGGCTAGCGCGTTCGCGCTGAATGTTGGCGATGGCCGAATCAATCGCCTGCATGCCCGAGGCGCAATTGCGCATCACCGTCCACCCCGGCACCTTGTGGCCGCAACCCAGGCGCAGCGAAATAACACGGCCGATGTTGGTTTCATCCACGCCGGGACTGACGCAGCCCACAATAACCTCATCCAGCGCATCGGGCGCAAACGGCTGCCGCGCCAGCAGCGCACGGCCAGAGATCGTGGCCAAATCGGACGCAGAAAACGGCCCCGGCGTGTTGCGCGACTTTAGAAACGGCGTGCGTGCGCCGTCGATGATGTAAATCGGTTCATTCGCCACCCCGGTCATTCCCGCCATCATTCACCTCCTGCTGGCGCGACCTTCCGCGCTGTTTTATGAAAAAGCTTGTATCCCCGTTTGTGCGCGCCCCAAAATCAAGGCGTGCACGTCGTGTGTGCCCTCATACGTATTCACCACTTCCAGATTCACCACATGACGGATGATGCCAAACTCATCCGAAATGCCGTTGCCACCCAGCATATCGCGCGCGACACGAGCGATATCCAGCGATTTTCCGCATGAATTACGTTTCATGAGCGACGTGATTTCCGGCGCGGCCTGGCCTTCATCTTTTAACCGGCCCAGCCGCAAACAGCCTTGCAGCCCCAACGTGATTTCGGTTTGCATGTCGGCCAGTTTCTTCTGCACCAGTTGATTCGCCGCCAGCGGGCGACCGAACTGCTGGCGATCCAGCACATACTGCCGCGCGCGAAACCAGCAGTCTTCCGCCGCACCCAGCGCGCCCCAGGCGATGCCGTAGCG
>JAUSQB010000328.1 GCA_030652715.1 Rugosibacter sp. | reverse complement strand
ACCAGGTCAACAACGTGCTGTGCTTTCCGTTTATTTTTCGCGGCGCGCTGGATGTTGGCGCAACCACCATCAACGAAGCCATGCAGTTGGCCGCCGTGCATGCACTGGCAGAACTCGCGCAAGCCGAGGCCTCTGACGTGGTCGCCATGGCCTATGGCGGCGAGAGTCTTTCCTTCGGCCGCGAGTATCTGATTCCACGCCCGTTCGATCCGCGGCTGATCGTCAAGATTGCACCGGCCGTAGCACAAGCGGCAATGGATTCTGGCGTGGCTACGCGGCCGATTGCGGATATTGAAGCCTACCGCGAACGACTGAATAATTTCGTCTATCAGTCGGGCTTCATCATGAAACCCGTGTTCGATGCGGCCAAAAAGGCACCGTGCCGTGTGCTGTATTGCGAAGGAGAAGACGAGCGCGTCTTGCGTGCGGTGCAAGTCGTGATTGACGAGGGTCTGGCGCAGCCAGTCGTCATTGGCCGCCCCGGCGTGATTGCCGCACGCATCGAGAAAGCCGGGCTGCGCATTGTGGCGGGACGCGATTTCGAAGTGGTCAACCCGGAGTCTGACCCGCGCTATAAAAAATTGTGGCAGGCCTACCATCAGCGGCTAGGCCGTCATGGCGTCACGCCGGAAGTGGCAAAACAGGCGATGCGCTCGAATACCACCTTGATTGGCGCCATGCTGCTGGCCGAAGGCGATGTGGATGCGATGCTGTGCGGCGTGATTGGCGGGCACGGACAGCATTTGCTGCACGTGGCCGATGTCATCGGGTTAAAACCGAACGCACACAACTTTGCCGCCATGAATCTGTTGCTGTTGCCAAAACACACGCTGTTTATTTGCGATACCTATGTCAATCAAGACCCCTCCGCCGAGCTCTTGGCTGAACTCACCCTGATGGCTGCCGAAGAGGTGCGCCGCTTTGGCCTCACGCCCAAAGTCGCCCTGCTGTCGCATTCCAATTTTGGCAGTGTGCGCTCGGCATCGGCGCAAAAAATGGCGCAGGCGCGACGGCTTATCGAGGCGCGCGCACCCGACCTGGAAGTCGATGGCGAAATGCATGGCGATGCGGCGTTATCCCAAGCGATTCGCGAACGGGCCTTTCCGGATTGCCGCCTCAAAGGCGAAGCCAATTTACTGATCATGCCGAATCTGGATGCCGCCAACATTGCGTTTAACCTGATCAAGGCAGTCAATGGCGATGGCATCACCGTCGGCCCGATACTGCTGGGCGCGGCCAAGCCGGTGCATATTCTGACCCCGACGGCCACCGTGCGCCGCCTGATTAACATGACCGCGCTGGCGGTGGTGGATGCCAGCGCTTTAAAGGACTAACCCTCATGGCCCATGCGATTCGTTTTTATCAAACCGGCGGCCCTGAAGTCATGCGCTGGGAAAAAGTCGGCGCTGGCGGTACGCCGGATACACTTCCCCAACCTGGTTTTGCGCGCGTGACGCATCATGCCATCGGCGTCAATTTCATTGATACCTATTATCGCTCCGGGCTTTATCCGGTCGAGCTACCGGCTGGCGTAGGCGAAGAAGCGGCGGGGGTTATCGAAGCCGTGGGCGAATGCATCGGTGGCGACACAGGTGACAACATCGGCGCATTCAAACCCGGGGATCGCGTCGTCTATGTCAACGGCCCGCTGCATCCAGTAGGTGCTTATTCTGAGGTGCGGGACATACCGGTTGATCGGCTCGTCAAGCTGCCCGATGCCATTGACTTTCAAACAGCCGCGGCCATGATGCTGCGCGGCTTGACTGCGCAATACTTACTGCGCCGTGTTCATCGCGTGCTGCCCGGCGAGACCCTCCTTTTTCATGCCGCCGCAGGCGGCGTGGGCTTGATCGCCTGCCAATGGGCCAAAGCCCTGGGCGCCACCGTCATTGGTACAGTAAGTACGGCAGAAAAAGCCGCCATTGCCCACGCCCACGGGTGCGACCATGTCATCGTTACCACGCAGGAAAATCTTGTTGCCCGCGTGAAAGAAATCACCGGCGGCGAGGGCGT
>JAUSQB010000319.1 GCA_030652715.1 Rugosibacter sp. | reverse complement strand
AAAGATGCTTGAAAATAACCCCAGTACGAGAAAACGGTGGGTTTCCCAAAATAGAAAAGTGATCAATACTGCCAGAAAAACCATGCCGACACCCAGGCAAATAAAAGCCGTCGCGCCTAGAGCAAGAAGCGTCAGCAGATGCCCCCGCTCTTCTGCCAACTCGATACCAAGCAGTTCGAGGCGGTTCTCCAACAGGCCCAATGATGTGCCAAGCAGGCCCTTGAGCGAAGCAAAGAGCCCCTCGTGGCGCGGGGCGGAGGTCATCCGGGAATCAGCGACGGCCAATGAGCAGGCCGACAATAAAGCCTATGCCTGCAGCTACGCCAACCGAGCGCCATGGATGGTCGTGCACGTAGTCGTCGGTGACATGGCCGACCTGTTTGGCTTTATCTACTAACGCAACTTCAGCATCAGCCAACCGGGTTTTCATCGCGGCAATGCGATCAGCTGTTTTTGCACGAATATCAGCAATTTTTTCGCCTGCCTGCCCGGCAGTTGCGCGCAGTAGTTCTTCGGCATCTGTAATAACCAGCCGGGCATCAGCGATCAGTTTCTCTTTAGTGATATCGGTCATGGTTTTCTCTAAAAAAGTGAGTAGAAGTAAGATGCTACCGTTTTTTTTATACAAAAAGAAGTGTTATTTAAGAGACCAGTCATAATCTACGACCAAGGGGGCATGGTCAGAAAAACGGTGTTCTTTAAAAATAGAAGCACGGTATGCCAGTTTTGCTAAACCAGGGGTCGCGATTTGGTAATCAATACGCCACCCCACATTATTTGCCCACGCCTGGCCACGGTTGGACCACCACGTATAGGCTTCACTCGTTGTTGATGGATAAAGTTGTCGATAAACATCAATCCAGCCAAGATCATCAAATACCTTACTTAACCAGGCGCGTTCTTCAGGTAAAAAGCCCGAATTTTTCTGATTGGACTTCCAGTTTTTAAGATCGATTTCCTGATGTGCAATATTCCAGTCGCCACACAGCAAAACTTCCCGCTGGCCGGCTTTTGCTTCTGCTGCGAGTTGTTCAAGGTGCGGCTGAAATTGTTCTAGAAAGCGGAATTTGGCTAGTTGACGATCTTCGGAGCTCGAACCTGATGGCAGATAGAGTGATACAACTGCCAAGCGACCAAAGTCTGCCTGGATATAACGCCCTTCAGCATCGAACTCAGTATTACCAAAACCTTCGATGACGCAGTCTGGCTCTTGGCGTGCAAAAATACCTACGCCACTGTAACCCTTTTTTTCCGCAGCATGAAAGTATCCGGTATAAAAAGTTGGTGCTCGTGCTACGGCTGGAATATCGGCTATATGGGCTTTTAGCTCCTGAACACAAACGATATCGGCTTCTTCTTTTGCCAACCAGTCAAAAATACCTTTCTTTAACGCAGAACGAATGCCATTTAAATTCAGGCTGATAATACGCAGCATATAACCTTTTCCTGTAGATGTAGAATGTTCTGAATGAATGCAAATGCCATCATTAATGCAAGCCAACACCAAGAGTTTATCGCCTTTGCCTGCGAGCTAGGCGTGCTGCGGTTTGGTGAATTTAAAACCAAGGCGGGGCGTCTTTCGCCCTACTTTTTTAACGCAGGGTTATTTAATCATGGTGCTGCGCTTGCCCGGCTGTGTGATTTTTATGCACAACGGATTATTGCTTCGGGCATAAAGTTCGATGTTCTGTTTGGACCGGCCTATAAAGGTATTCCCTTGGCGGCTGGAACAGCGATTGCGTTGTCCCGGCTAGGCCACGACACACCGTATGCGTACAATCGTAAAGAAGCCAAAGATCATGGCGAGGGCGGCGTGTTAGTCGGTGCTCCCTTAAGCGGTCGTGTGCTGATTATCGATGATGTGATTTCTGCAGGTACCTCGGTGCGCGAATCTGTTGAAATAATTCGCCAAGCCGGTGCAACGCCCGCCGCAGTGGTCATCGCGCTTGATCGCCAGGAGCGTGGCGCAGGCGCGCTGTCTGCTGTTCAGGAAGTTGAGCAATCGTATGGGTTACCGGTGCTGAGTATTGCCCGTTTGACTGATCTTGTCGATTATCTTTCCGGTCAGCCGGAACTAGCCCGCTATCTTGCTGCGGTAAGTGATTACCGGTTACGTTACGGCAGCGAATAATATTTCAAGGAGACTGTAATGCGCCCGCTTTCCGCTCTATTAATTACCACCACCTTGTTTTTAGCAGGCGAGGCAGCAGCACAAGCCCGCATTTTTTGTTGTGATGATGCGAAGGGTCGTAAAGTATGCTCGGATTTTGTGCCGACCGAGTGTGCAAACCGTGCTTATGAAGAGCGCGACGGGCAAGGCAGAATAACCAAAAAACATGATGCGCCGCTCACCGCCGAACAGCAGGCCAGGCGTATGGCAGAACTGGCCAAATTGGACGTAGAAAAACGCAAAGCGCTGGAAGCGCAGCGACATTCGACTGCATTGCTGGCGAACTATGCAAACGAAAAGGAAATTGATTCTGCACGAGACCGTGCGTTAGCGACACTGGAAAAGAACCTTCAGCAGTCTTTGTCCAGGTTGGATGAGGCAAATAAAGTCAAGCAAACGCTGGAGCGTGAAAAAGCGTCTTTTAAGAACAAACCCTTGCCAGAAAAAATCGAAATCTCGATTCGTGATAACGAGAATGAATTACTTGCGCAGCAAGCAGCGATAGATGCGCAGACAAAAGAGATAGAAAATATTCGCGTCCGCTTTGCTGAAGAAAAGCAGCAATACCTCGTGTTGACTGGCAAGAAGTCAGAAGTGGCAGCAGAGGATGCCGAGTGAATCGGCAAAAAAAGCAAATAGGGGAAAAAAGTTAAACAGTAATTTTAAGTGTAAATGTCGAGTTTTTTCCGCAGCAAGTCATTGACTTGCTGCGGGTCGGCTTTGCCTTTGCTTGCTTTCATTACTTGGCCGACCAGCGCATTGAAGGCTTTATCTTTGCCAGCACGGAATTCTTCAACTGATTTTGTATTGGCAGCAAGCACTTCATCAATTACTGATTCAATCGCCCCGCTATCCGTCACTTGTGTCAAACCCCGCGCGACGATGATGGCATCCACATCCTGGCCTTCGCCAGCCCAAAGCGCATCAAACACTTCGCGCGCCATTTTGTGCGAGAGCGTGTTGTCCGCAATGCGGCGGATGACGCCCGCGAGAAAAGTCGGCGCTAGCGGGACGGCGTTCATCTCCAGCCCTTCCTTGTTCAGACGTGCGGCCACTTCGCCCATGACCCAGTTAGCACACAGCTTGGCGTTACTCTGCCCTGCAGCATCAAGCGTGGCGGTAAAGTAAGCAGCCATTTCACGGGATGCGGTCAAGGTGGTGGCATCGTAAGCAGACAAGCCAAAATCGGCTTCAAAACGCGCTTTCATTGCTGCAGGCAACTCGGGCAAGGTGGCCTTTATTTCATCAATCCAGTCGGGAGAAATGGCCAGCGGCAATAAGTCGGGATCGGGGAAATAGCGGTAATCGTGCGCGTCTTC
>JAUSQB010000317.1 GCA_030652715.1 Rugosibacter sp. | reverse complement strand
GCGCGCTGGCGATAGTATTCAACATTCAGTGCGTGCGGCGCATTGCCTTCTCCAGCGCGGTTGCGTGTCATAGGCGCCATGGCCATGCGGTTTTTCAAGGTGTAGGGGCCAAGTTGAATGGGTGAAAACAGGGTGATGTCTTTTGTAGTCGTCATGATTGTTTTGAATAAGAATGAAAAAAAGATATAAGGGTAACGTGATGGCGCTACGCTAGAGTTAATGAAATTGGCGTTCAGTTTATACCGTCATCGAACTAACTTCCATGATGAACGGGACTGAACTAAACTGATCGGCCCAGCACGAGGTAACGGGCTAAAGGGAAATAGAGGAAGAGATGAGTTATTCACGTGAATCTGAAGTTTATGCCAACTGCGGTCGATGGGCATTGGTCCATGATAACCAGTTATACGGGAGGAAGTCATGAGCCTGGAAAAGGTCCTCTTCGGTTTTTTTATCGTCCTGGCGGCAACGCTGAACTTCGGCTTTTTTCTTGGCGCCATCGATCGTCCGGAACTGCACCACGTCTATGAGCTGGCAGCGGCGCTCGTCGTCAGCGTGATCGCTACAGTGTTGAAGTTTGGCGACCGTACCCAGATTGGTGCAATACATCTCTCTACCAGCCTGGTTGCTGACCTGCATCTTATCGCTGCTGCCATCACTTGGGCTTTCGCTATTCATGTGACCGGCGAGGGCATGACGCCCTCAGTGACATCGAGCGTCGTTTCTCTGTCCGGCGGCGCGCTGTTTGCCAACGTCGTCTCGGTCATCATTTTGATCATTGAGACCGTGATGCTGCGCCGCTGAGGCGGGGCCAGCCATGGTCAATAGCGCCTTCTTCATCGTTCTGCGGCGGATGCGGGCGCCGATCATTGCGCTGGTCGCCCTCTATGCTGTTGCCGTCTTCGGCCTGACGCTGGTGCCAGGCGTGGATGCCGATGGCAATCCGGCGCCGCCGATGAGCTTCTTTCACGCCTTCTATTTCATCAGTTACACGGCAACGACTATCGGTTTTGGCGAAATTCCCAACGCCTTTTCCGATGCTCAGCGCATGTGGGTTATCGTCTGTATCTACTTGACCGTTGTCAGCTGGTCCTACGCCGTCATCACGCTGATCGCCCTGCTTCAGGACAAGGGTTTCCAGAATACGCTGACCGTCAACCGTTTCATGCGCCGGATCCGCCGCCTCAAGGAGCCGTTCTATCTGATCTGTGGTTGTGGCGAGACCGGCAGCTTGATCGCACGCAACTTCGACCGTATCGGCCAGGCCTTTGTGGTACTGGAAAAGGACGAACTGCGTGTCCAGGAACTCGACTTGCAGGATTTCAAGACCGACACCCCGGCGCTTGCTGCCGATGCCATGCTGCCTGACAACTTGCTGCTAGCTGGCCTCAAACATCCGAAATGTCGTGGCGTGCTGGCGGTGACCAACGATGAGCAGGCTAATCTCGGCATCGCCATCGCCGTGCGTCTGCTCAATCCGAAAATACCGGTTATTGCTCGCGCCCGCAGTCCGTCGATCGCCGCCAACATGGCCTCCTTCGGCACTGATTACATCATCAATCCCTTTGAGCGTTTTGCCGAACATCTGGCCGAAGCGGTCGCCGCACCAGAGCGCTTCCGCCTTGTTGAATTGCTGACCGGTTTGCCGGAAACGCTGATTCCCGAGCCGCACCGGCCGCCATGTGGCCACTGGATACTGTGCGGCTATGGACGTTTTGGCCGCGCTGTTGCCGAACGCCTGCAAGCGGCCGGTACTACGTTGACTGTGATTGATCCCAAGCAGATTGATGCCGACCGCAACATCGTTGGTGACGGCACCGAAGCGGTGACTCTGCGCCAGGCAGGTATCGATGCGGCGCTTGGCATCATTGCCGGGACTGATGATGATGTGAATAATCTGTCGATCGCCGTTACCGCCAAGCAGTTAAAGCCAGAGTTGTTCGTTGTCGTGCGCCAGAACCTGGCCGCTAACGGTGAGCTTTTCAGGGCCTTTAATGCGGACTTCTGCATGGTGCCAAGCCGCATCGTCGCCCAGGAGAGCATTGCCATTCTGACCACGCCGCTGCTCGCCCGTTTTCTTGGGCTGCTGCATGATCAAGATGAAATCTGGTGTCGTGCGCTGGTTTTCCGCTTGCAGGCGATTTGCGATGGCATGATTCCAACTGTCTATGGTATCCGCCTGAATGCTTCGGAAGCCCCTGCCGTCTGGCATGCATTGATGTACCGCAGGGGTATCTCGCTCGGCGAAATTCTGCTGGACAGCACGGATCGCACCCAGTCGCTGGCTGCGGTGCCCTTGCTGATCGAGCGCGATAATGATGTTTATCTGCTGCCGAATGCCAATTTCAAGCTGGTCGCCGGTGATCATCTGCTTTTTGCCAGCTCTCTTGCCGTGCTCGATAAGCTGAATCTGACGTTGCAAAACGCCAATGAACTCGATTATGTGCTTGATGGCGAGAACGACTCGGGTAGTTGGGTGTGGGCAAGGTTGCGCCGCTACCGATCCGCAGTCAGGCCGCAGGATGTCACGACCGGTTAAGGTTCAAGAAAAAAGTCGGCTCTGGCAAGACGGCGTTTCAGGCAGCGATCATGTTCGATCATGTTGATTGTTCAGTTCAAACCACCATCAAAGAACAGCTTAACGAGATTATTAAATGCCTTGCGCTGTTCAATTTGTATCCAGTGGCCGCACTGGCCAAACACATGCATCTGCGCGTTGGGCAGATGCTTTAACATGTATTCGGAGGTGGATAGCGGAATGAAAAAATCTTCCCGGGCGTGGGTGACCAGTACCGGGTGGGTGATTTTTTGTAAGTTCTCGGGGGGCAGAACAAAGGCATCAATGTGTGTTTGCGTGTCGCCCGGGAACATGGCTTCAAACTGGTGGCGCACACTGTCCTGCATCACAAACTGATAGCGGTTCGCCGCAATGGCATCCACGTCGCCGCCAAGAATATCCGGGTTATGCAAAAACTTGCGCACCAGAAAAGCCAACTCTTCTTTGGTGCCGGTGTTGTAATAACCCCAGCCGCGTTTAAGACCTTCGGTTGCAGTGAATGGCGCGCCGACAGCGCCCATGAGCACTACATGATCAAAGCGTTCGGGATGGCGGCTCACCAGATGCATGGCCACGCCGCCGCCCATGGAGTTGCCTACCAAGTGCACTTTTTTCAGATTCAAGGCATCCAGAAATGCAATCATCTGCGCAACCCAGATTTCTATCCACGCAGCGGCGCCTTGCGGTGGATTGGGGTAAGTGCTTAGTCCAAACCCGGCAATGTCCGGGGCAAAGCAGTGATAACTTTCACCCAGAAAAGGCAGGGCATACTGCCAGTTGGACATGGCATTCGCACCGGGGCCTGAGCCGTGCAGCAACAAAACAGGTGCCGCATCTGCGGTGCCGCTTTCGTGAAAAAAGGTATCAAAACCACCTGTGCGAACGGTGTGCTGCTTACTTTCCATGATTTTCTCCGCGTGTATTTTTGGGTTCGTCGTGCACTATACCAATCAGCGATAATGTGCGGATGATAGAACTCATTCTTGGCGGTGCCCGTTCAGGCAAAAGTGCGTTAGCAGAACAGCGAGCGGAGGCCTCACAATTTGCGGTGACCTATCTCGCCACAGGCGAGGCGAAAGATGCGGAAATGGCCGAGCGCATTGCCCACCATCAGGCGCGGCGGCCATCCGGCTGGACGTTGATCGAGGAGCCCTTGTATTTAGCGGACATGCTCAGAAAGCATGCTGCCCCTGGTCATTGCCTGCTGGTGGATTGCCTCACCTTGTGGCTCTCTAATCTTTTGTTTGCCGAGGGGGATAAACCGCCCGGACAAAAGTTTGCGCAAGAAATGGCCGCGCTGCTGAATGTATTGCCACAGTTGCCCGGTCACGTGATTTTGGTGAGCAACGAAGTCGGCTTGGGCATTATTCCGCTGGGCGAAATTACCCGTCAGTTTGTGGACGAGGCGGGGCGGTTAAATCAGCGGGTGGCAGCGATCGCTGATCGTGTGACTTTCGTTGCAGCGGGCTTGCCGCTGGAACTCAAAAGCCCGGCCGCGTAACTTTTGGCAGCCCCATGCTGGCAGCGTTACGCGGGAAGCGTAAGGCTGGCGCCGAGTTTTTAGTTTCGGCCGTGCGCCATGCGGCGTGCTTAACTGGCTTTCACCCGTTAGCCTTCACTGAAACTCGGCGCTGTCAGTTGCGTTCTTTACCGTCTAGCCAATGCCGAGTTTTTCCCAGTTGAGCGCGGCTTCTACCGCATCAGCCAGGCGGTCAAGGTCGGCTTCACGGCGCGCGGTGAAATCGACATGCTCGCCATCTTTCATTCCCGCCCAGGCGAGAAGTGCGGTAAGGGCCTCCGGCTGATCGAACAGGCCGTGGCAGTAGGTGGAAAAAATTTGATTGTCGGCCGAGATCGCGCCATCACTCCTTCCATCCGCAAGGTGCACCGCCGGGTGTTGTGGTGCTGCGCTCTGGATGACACGGGTGATGCCGAGGTGAATTTCATAGCCGGTGAAGCTCGGTGCGCCAGGTAAGGCAAGGCAGCCCGTGACATTGCGTAACTGCTTTTCCGCTTCCAGAGTCGTTTCGCAATCAAGCAGACCCAAGCCCGGCCGACTGCCTGGCGCGCCTTCCAGCCCCTGCGGGTCGTGCAGCATTTGTCCCAGCATTTGAAATCCGCCGCACAGGCCGATGAGCTTGCCGCCGTAGCGCAGGTGGCGCGCTATGGCGATGTCATGGCCGTGCTCGCGCAGCCAGGCCAAGTCGGCCTGCACGGCTTTTGATCCGGGCAGGATAAGTAGATCACACGGCGGCAGCGCTTGTCCGGGGGCAAGCCAGGCAAAGTCGACTTCCGGGTGCAGGCGCAAGGGGTCGAGATCATTGTGGTTCGAGCAGCGCGGATAAGCGATGGCGACGGCTTTCAGGCGTGTGTTGGCTTTGGCATGGTTTTCCGTAGCGATGGCATCTTCTGCATCCAGCATCAGGCCGTGCAGATACGGCAGCACGCCGAGCACGGGTTTGCCTGTGCGCGCTTCAAGCCACTCAAGGCCGGATTCAAGCAGACCGATGTCGCCGCGAAAACGATTGATGACAAAGCCCTTCACGCGTGCTTGTTCGCCAGGTGAAAGCAGTTCCAGCGTGCCGACCAGATGGGCGAACACACCGCCCCGGTCGATGTCGGCAATCAAAATCACCGGCACATCGGCGGCTTCGGCAAAGCCCATGTTGGCAATGTCGCGGTCGCGCAGATTGATTTCCGCAGGACTTCCTGCGCCTTCAATGACCACGCAATCGAATTCTTCCGCCAGCCGTTGCCAGCTTTGCATCACGGCCGTCATCGCCACGCGTTTGTAGTCGTGATAAGCGCGGGCATCCAGCGTATCCACCGCATGGCCGTGAATGATGACTTGAGCGCGACGGTCGGTGGTGGGTTTGAGCAATACAGGATTGAAATCAATGCGCGGCGCGATGCCTGCGGCCTGTGCTTGTAAAGCCTGCGCACGGCCAATCTCGCCGCCATCGATGGTGACGGCCGAATTCAACGCCATGTTTTGTGGCTTGAACGGCGCGACCTTCACGCCACGGCGATGGAGGATGCGACACAGCGCGGCGACGAGAGTGGTCTTGCCAGCGTCCGACGTGCAGCCTTGAATCATGAGGGAGGCCGCTTTGAGGCTTCCCTTATGAGGGCTTGGTGCGCTCCCCCTCCCAGCCTCCCCCTCCGCGAGGGGATGCGCATGCGCATCCCTTTGGGGAAATAACACGCTCCCCCTCCCAGCCACCCCCTCCGCGAGGGGGAGGTGACGCATTTGTTCCGCCTGAAGGTCAAAATGGATGGGATGTGTCGCGAGGTCGTTACAATTCGTGCCTGTTTTCTTCATGTTCCGATTATCCCATGCTGGATATTTTTCCTGCTTTGCCTTTAGCGATGGCCGCTGGTGTTTTGCTTGATCGCTTGCTCGGCGAGCCGCGCTGTTTTCATCCGCTGATAGGGTTTGGCGTGCTGGCTGATCGAGTCGAAAGCTTTCTGCGCCAAGGCGCGCCAGGGCATCCGCTGTTCAATCGCCTGCGTGGCTTGCTGGGCTGGTTGCTGCTGGTTGCGCCATGTGTGGTGCTGGCAATGTTTTTCGGGCAGCAGGCATGGGGCTGGGCGGTAGATATTGCGCTGCTTTATTTCGCGCTGGGTGCGCGCAGCCTGGTTCAGCACGGTGAGCAGGTGGCATGCGATCTGGCCGCGAAGGATATTGCAGCGGCGCGCATGCATGTTGGCTGGATGGTGTCTCGCGATACGTCGCAGCTGGATGAAGAAGGCGTTGCCCGCGCTGCTGTCGAATCGATTCTGGAAAATGGCAACGATGCCGTATTTGGCACGCTGTTCTGGTTTTGCATCGCCGGTGGTGCCGGGGCGCTGCTGTTTCGCCTGGCCAATACGCTGGATGCGATGTGGGGCTATAAAGACGCGCGGCGGATGTATTTCGGCTGGGCAGCAGCGCGGATTGATGATGCGCTGAATTTGATTCCGGCGCGGCTGACAGCGCTCACCTATGCCTTGCTGGGCAATACACGCACGGCGCTGGCGTGTTGGCGCACGCAGGCAGATGCCTGGGCCAGCCCGAATGCCGGGCCGGTGATTGCAGCCGGTGCCGGGGCGATTGGCGTGCAGCTCGGCGGTGCGGCGATGTATCACGGCCAGATGGAAATGCGACCAACAGTCGGCGCTGGTGACGACCCGAAGGGTGTGCAGAGCAAGGCGAATTCTGCTCATATTCAGCGTGCGCTGGCGCTGGTTGTACACGGGCAGTGGGTCTGGGTGGCTGTGGTCACACTATTTTTTGTAATATTGAAAGCGGTAATTAACCATGCTTGAACATGGCGGCCGCTTGCATTTAGCAAGTCAGCGTTACGGCATCGCGCTGGGCGACTGGATTGATCTATCCACCGGTATTGCCCCGTGGCCTTACCCGGTGCCGGAGATTCCCTTATCGACCTGGCAGCGCTTGCCGGAAGATGACGATGGCCTGATAGATGCCGCGCAAAACTACTACGGCGCAGCAAACCTCTTGCCGTTGAATGGCTCGCAAGCGGCGATTCTTGCCTTGCCGCGCTTGCGTGCGCCGGGTGCGGTGGCCGTGCTTGCCCCGAGTTACGGCGAATATGCTCCGGCCTGGCAGGCAGCGGGGCACCGGGTGATTGAATGCGCAGCGGAAGATTTACTGCAACAAGGCGGTGACGCGGCAGACGTGATCATGCTGGCTAACCCGAACAATCCCGACGGCCGCTGTTTTTCCCGTGCGGTGCTACTTGCCCTGGCCCGGAGATTGTCAGAACGTCATGGCTGGCTGATTGTCGATGAAGCCTTTGCCGATATCGATAGCGAAAATTCGCTGGCGGATATTGCCGGAATGGCAGGCGCTGAAAATGTGATTATTCTGCGTTCGCTCGGAAAATTCTTTGGCCTGGCCGGTGCGCGCGTCGGATTTTGCATCGCTGCGCTTGATGCATTGAGTCGTCTAAAAGAAGTGCTTGGCCCGTGGCCGCTGGCGCATCCTGCACGCTTTGTTGCAAAAGTCGGCCTTGGTGACACGGCGTGGCAAGCCGCGCAGCGCCAGCTTTTGCACGACGCGAGCGAACGCCTTGCCACACTGCTCATAGCCAATGGTTTACCTCCTAATGGCAGCACAGCGTTATTTCAGTATGTGCAATGCAAGGAGGCTGCAGGGCTTTATGAGCACTTCGCCCAGCACGGTATTCTCGTGCGCTATTTTGCCGAACCTGCCGCGCTACGCTTCGGTCTGCCGGAAAATGAAACTGCCTGGGTGCGTCTGGCAACAGCGCTTGAAAATTGTGCTAAAAAGTAACGCTGTCTAGACTGATTCAGAGGGATTGTTTTGTTGTGTGGCACTGGTTGTCGTGCGTATCATCAGCACGCCCAGGATGGCCAATAGCAGCGGCACGATGAGCGCGTAATAAAAACCGGCCACACCGCCCGCTTTAAGGCACCAGCCACCCATCGCCGCACCGACGATGGAGCCGGTGCGCCCCATGCCGATGGCCCAGCCAGCGCCGGTGGCGCGCAACTCCGTGGGATAGGCTTCGAGCACGACATAGTTCAGTGCAATTTGCGGCAGGCCAATGCCCACGCCGGCTGCGCCAATGAGGAAAAATACCAGCATCCAGCGCTCATTTACCATCCCACCCGTGAGCCCCAAGCCCAGAGCTACCGCAATGCCAAAGGCCAGTGTGCCGGTTAAAAGCAGTCGTACCGGTTTTTTCGGCAGGTAATAGGCCATGAACAGGCAAAAGAGGATGGCCGGGCTATTGACGACCACCGTGCCTAGCGCTGCCTGTTCGGGTGGCAGCCCGCCGACTTTGAGCACACTGGGCAACCAGAGTAAAAGCATGAACCAGGCGGCCCAGTTGCAAAAATAGGTTATCCAGACAGCGAGCGTATTGCGTAAAAACCGAGGCTTGACGAGCATTCTAAACGAGGCACGCACGGATTCCCCTGGCATGACGAACGATGCGGTGCGCAGGGCGGCTTCATCTACCGCAGGCAATACTTTTCCCAGCAATGCCGTTATTTTTTGTCGATGGCGGGGCAGATCTTGCACGGCCAAAAAGAAGGGCGATTCAGGCAAGCGCGCCGAGAGGATGAGCAGATAAATCAGCGGCAAAATGCCGCCGACCATGAAAATCCCCTCCCAGCCGATGTGGGAGAGCAACTGCGCGCCCAAGAGGCCGCCGCCAATGGCACCTGTGGGCAAGCCCAGCAACACGCCGGTAATTACCAGCCCGCGGTGTCGCGCCGGGGCAAACTCGCTCACCAAGGAGAGCACGGCAGGTATCGCACCGCCCATGCCCAGCCCGGTAAAAAAGCGGGCGAGCAGAATTTCATTAGGCGAGCGGGCAAATCCCGTCGCGAGAGAGAAAATGCCGAACACCAAAACGGCCAGTAGAATGGCTGGCCGACGACCCATGCGGTCGCCCAGTGAGCCGAGGCTTATTGCGCCCAGCGCCATGCCTACGGTGCCCGCAACGATCAGCGGGGTAAGCTCGCTGGGACCCAGGTTGAATGCGCTGGCAATGGCCGGGCCAGTGTAGGCAATGGCTTGCGTGTCAAAGCCATCGAACAGGGTGACAAAAAAGCACAGCACAAAGATTTGCCACTGAAACTTGCCCAGCGGTGCCGCATCAATCAGCGCGCGCGGGTCGGTTAGCGTGGGGGCGGGGGATGTTTTCATGTTTGCGGTAAAGCGAAGGTTTTGGCCAGGAGTTCAGCAGTGCGCATGCGCGCTTTGACGCTGGGGGCAACGGTGAGAATCATGATCTCATCGGTGTCAAATTTTTCTTGCAGGGCGAGCATGCGTTCAGCCACCTGCTCCGGTGTGCCGATAATGCTGCGCGGCCGCTCGTTGGCCATGATCTGGCGGTCACGCTCTGCATACTGCATCGATTTGGCTTCGGCAATGGTGGGCACGGGCAGGTTTTGCCCATAGGCCATGAACAGGCGGCGCAGGTCGACTGCCTCAGCGAGATCAACCGCCTCAGCTTCGGTGTCGGCGACGATGGCAAAAACTGCCACCGCGCTGCGCGGCGCGGATTCATAACCCGGCTGAAAATTGTCGCGATACATTTGCATGACCGCATCCCCATGCTGCGCATTGATGAACTGCGCGAAGCAAAACGGAATGCCCGCATGCGCGGCCAGTGCGCCGCCAAAGTCCGATGAACCCAGCATCCAGAGTTCCGGCCGCGTGTCGATTTCCGGTTGCAGCACCAGCCCGTGATAAGCGTGACCTTCGGGCACGGTGTTGGTGAATAGCCAGATCAGCTCCTGCACTTGCTGGGGAAATAAATCGCTACGCAAGCCGCTGGGTGAAACCGCGCGTGCGGTGCGTTGATCGGTTCCCGGCGCGCGACCCACGCCCAGATCAATGCGGCCCGGAAACAACGCCTCGAGCATCAAGAACTGCTCGGCCACTTTCCATGATGAGTAATACGGCAACATGATGCCACCCGAGCCAATGCGCATGCATTGCGTGGCGCTGGCCAGGCGGGCAATCATTACTTCAGGGCAAGGGTTGGCCACGCTGCGCGCACCATGGTGTTCGGCACACCAGTAACGGTAAAAACCCAACTCGTCCGCCGCTTGGGCGAAATCAACAGTGGCGGCTACGGCGTCTGCAACACGCTGGCCGGAAATAACAGGGGTTTGATCAAGGATGGAAAGTTTTAAAGAACGGGTCATGGCAGGGGAAGTTTTAAAAGTCGGCTCTGGTGAGACGGCGATGATAAAGGAAAGAGGGCTTGATGGCGGTAGCCGGTCAGTGTGTCAAGCGGCTTGTAGAATGTTCTATCTGAAAATGCAGTGATTGAAATCCGAGGAGCGTCATGTCGAATCAAACAGCAGCGCAATCTGCCGCAGGATCAAAAGCTGCATGGGTGTTACTGGCTGCGGTCATTTTTTTCTGGGGCGTGAATTGGCCGGTGATGAAGTACGGGCTGCAGTATGTGCCGCCGCTCACCTTTGCTACGTTGCGCATGGTGATGGGCGCAGCTATTCTGGCGCTTGTGGCTGCCTGGCGGGGCGAATTGCGTGTGCCGCATCGCAAAGACTGGCCGATTGTGCTGGGTGTTGGCCTGGTGCAAATGGCCGCCTTCATGGGCCTGGTTAATATCGCTTTGCAATATGTGCCTGCTGGCAGATCGGCTATTCTGGCTTACACAACGTCATTGTGGGTTGTGCCGTTAGCGGTCTGGTGGCTGGGCGAAAAACTCACTCCACTGCGTTTAGTGGGGATGGTGCTGGGCATGGCGGGGGTGGCCGTGATGTTTAATCCCTTCGGTTTTGACTGGCAGGATCCGCATACTCTGCTAGGCAATGGTTTGCTGCTGTTTGCCGCGCTGTTGTGGGCTATTTTGATCGTGCAAGTGCGCGGCCATCGCTGGCAAGGCTCGCCTTTATCCCTAGCCCCCTGGCAACTGGGCATTGCGGCCTGCGTGATGGCACCGTTTGTGTTTTTGTTTGAGGATGTGCACGCTATTCACTGGGGCATGCCGCTCACTTGGGTATTGCTGTACAACGGCCCGATTGCCACGGCATTTTGCTTTTGGGCCATGATCACAGTGACGCGTGCACTGCCTGCCATCACCACCAGCCTGGGCACGCTGTGCGTACCTTTAGTGGGTTATGTTTCTGCTGCTGTGGTGCTGGGCGAAGCGGTGACGCTTAATAACACCACGGGTTTTGGCCTGATTTTGAGCGGCTTGGTGCTGGCGACCTATAGCGACTGGAAAAATAATCAGCAGACTAAAAGACAGGCAGCTAAATGATGAAAACAAGAAAAATCCACTGGGCGATTTTTGCTGCGCTTTTGGCAGCAGGGCCTACAGTTTATGCAGTCGAGCCTCCGATCACCGCTACAGCAACCTCAGCTAATCATATTGCCCGCAACCCTGTTACCGATAACCCGGTACCCAAAGCCGTAGCGCAGCGCATCATCAGTCTGGCACCACACATTACCGAGCTGCTCTACGCTGCGGGTGCGGGCAGGCAACTCGTTGGCAATGTGGACTATGGCGACTATCCGCCAGCGGCCAAAGCGCTGCCTAAAGTGGGTGGCTATTCCCGGCTGGACTTAGAAGCCATCCTGGCTTTAAAACCTGATCTGGTCATTGCCTGGGAGAGCGGCAATTCGCCCGCCGCGCTGGAAAAATTAAAGGCGATGGGCGTTGCTGTCCATGTCTCGCAACCCAATCGCATCGAAGATGTGGCCCGCGAGATTGAACGGTTCGGCGCGCTGGCCGGTACTGAATCAGTTGCCAACCCGGCAGCCGCCGCATTTCGCGCGCGCCATGCGGCATTGGCGGCACGCTTTAGCCAGCGCCCGGGGGTGGATGTGTTTTATCAAATCTGGAAGCAGCCCTTGATGACGGTGAATGACAAACAGATCATCAGCGATGCCATTCGCTTATGCGGCGGGCGCAACGTGTTTGGCGCTTTGCCCATTTTGGCGCCGACCGTGACGGTGGAAGCCGTGATCGCCGCAAACCCCGAAGTGATTGTTGCCAGCGGCATGGGCGATGAACGCCCGGAGTGGCTGAACGATTGGCGGCGCTGGAAAACCATGACGGCAGTTAAGCGCGACAACCTGTACTTCATCCCGCCGCAGGAAATCCAGCGGCATACGCCGCGTTTTTTGGACGGGGCGGAAAAGCTTTGTCTTGCACTGGATGCCGCGCGTGAGAAGCGTGCAGCGAACTAGCCAGTACGTTTTACCTGGTAATCTAAGGAAGGGGGCTGGTTCTCATCGCTAAAGACAGGCAGAATGCATGAAATCAAACCCGCTCATATTCTCCCGCCAGGTACTGCTGCTATCGAAGAAGGTTTATCGCAGCTTGCGCGGATTATTCAACCCCGGGCGGCATCGGCGGGGCAGAGCGCCGCAGTCAGGCGAGTTATGAATGCCCGCCAAGCAGCGATAATACTTGTCCGCAGTGCGTTCCCGATAGAGAGCTGCCGTAGCTTTGTTTCTTTGATTGGCTTAGCATACCCACGTCACTTCCAGCTTGCAAAACAGGGGAAGTCCATAGAAATTTCGTTAGCAAGAAAACAGGAGAAAGCACATGTCGAGAGGTATAAAGGCAAGCCGAGGAATGCGCATGATCGGTTTTTGTTTTGCCCTGGTCGGGTTTACAGTCCATGGAGGGATTTCAAGTGCCGAGGAGGGGCGTATGCCGATTGGCGTATCCGTTCAGAAGAATATCCGAGTCGTCTACCAGATCAAGGATGATGACTGGAAAGGGGGCATCGGGCGGGGGCTGTATTACCTTCAGAAGCTTGTGGGCACCTATGACTCATTGGCAATTGCCGAGGGAGATCGCTCTATTCATGCGGTGTTTCACGATTCTGCCGGATATTGGATGCTCACAGATAAATCATATGACAGATTCAAAGGCTCAAAGGCAGGTAATCCCAACAAACATGTGATTGAAGAGCTGGTGAAGCGTGGTGTCAGCATAGAACTCTGTGCACAGACGATGAAAAGTCAAGGATGGAATGTTGAAGATATCCTGCCGGATGTGAAGATCGTCGTCGGGGCTTATCCGCGAATCATTGATCTTCAAATGCAGGGCTATGCATATATCCGGTTCTGACGACCGCATTGCCACCGGGCAAGCGCAGCCTTGATTTTATAAAATCCAAGTTGGCGCCATGCTGTTAAAGTTTGTAAGCGGATAGGGAAGTGCTTTTCTCTAATACTCGGTGTGCGCGAATAGGGGGCACGTCCGGCTGAATATCGTTGGTCTATCTACTAGCCAGTGTGAAACAGGTGGCTGGATGTGGAAAAGTCAGCAGCTGGTGACGCAGCAAACAGGGAAAGGCTTCGCCAGGTTTCTAGGTTGCGTTGATCAAAGCTTTCCGGGCGGGCCGGTTAACCTGGTAAATGCCAAGCACAACCAGCGTGCCGCCCAGGAACAGGCTGGCGGGTATTTTTTCATCCAGCAACAGCGTGCCGGCGATAACGGAGACGACAGGCACTAAAAATGTGTTGGCGGATAATATGCTGGCGTCTCCCGTGCGCACCAGATGAAACCAGATCACCCAGGAAGCGGCAAGGCCAACGAGCGAGCCCCAAAGTAAAGCACCGATAAATGGCAGATTCCAGACGATCGTCGCGGTGCTCTCGCCTATTGCCAGGCCCAGGCAGAAAAGCAGCCCGCCGCCGAGGATGAAGGGGAGCGAGATAAACCAGTAGATCGAGCGAGGATTGCTGCGTTTGACCAGAATGGTGCCCAAAGCCCAGCCCAGCGCGGAAAGCAGGCCCATGATGACGCCATAGAGCGATAAATCACCGGTAATACCTTTGTAGCTGATAATGGCTACGCCCAAAAAGCCGAACACCAGCCCCGTCATTTTTCGCAGGGTAAGCACTTCAGCCAGAAGAAAGTGTGCCAGCAGGCCGATAATGATGGGTTGCGCATAAAGCAAAATCGCGGCAATGCCGGAAGGCAGGAATTTGACGGCAATCGCTGAGGCACCAAAAAACAGCAGCACATTGAACAGGGTGGAAATCAGGAGCGCTTTCCATGTTTTCTGAAGATTCAAATGTTCGCCACTATGCAGCGCGAAACTGAAGAGCACCAGCCCGCTGATCATTGCACGTAATCCGGTGAATAACAAAGGTGGACAAAACTGCAAGCCAAACTTCATGATCGGGTAACCCAGTCCCCAGATCAAAATCAAAATGCCTAAGAATACTTTGGGGTAACGATTAATTAATTGCACAGGAACTCTCTAATGCCGCTCTAAGGGGCGCCTATGCTAACTGAAATAAGGTTTAAACGTGGCTAGTGTGTGTCATGAACAACGGGTTAACTCGGCGAACAAGGTATATCGCCAGGCGAGCTGACGATATACCTTGAAAATTTTACATGGCGGTCAAGTTGAGGCTTGTGTGCCGATCTTTTTTATTGACTCAAGTTTTCAATGGCATCAACGACCATGCTGGTACCGACGGCAAGTAGCAGAATATCCGAGGCGACTTGTACGTATCGATGGCCGGATGGAGGTGGACGCAAATGAAGTATGACCTCGTTGGGTACGGGGTAATAAACCACTGTGCTTGGCAAAGGTGAGCCTATATGCCATTGTTTTGCCTGTCCCGGGGGCAGGCAACCATTATTCTTTTTGGCGAGTCCCGGGGGGCAATGGCCGCGTTTGAATTCTTCATGATAATAGTTGCGCGTATATGTGCGCTCCTTATCAGTGAAATATGCGTTGATGGAAATCCGTGGTGCATCACGGGATGTGCGGGTGGAACTCTGGTCGGCATTGCTCTGGTGATGCTTGCCTTTTTTCTCTTGACGTTTCTTGTCGTCGCCCGGCTGAGGCTTGTGATCTTCTCGCGCTGAGTGGTCGCTATTACCGGCCCAGGCGGGTTTTTCTGCATAGGCTGGATTGGCTACAAACGGTGTCGCCATGAAAAGGCCAAGTAGACATGCCTTTGCAAGGGATGTGACGCGGTTCGGGTTTTTCATGGGATTCCTTTCGGAAGTAAGTGAAGACTGGATTCTTACACAACTTGCAACCAGCTTACATGATTCAATGTAACCTGATGTAATTCGGTAATTTCAATATTCTGGCCGACGTTGCCCACGCGGTCAAGAGGGATTCCATATTGAGAATAGAGCAGGTAACTTTTTTCAGGCAGAGGACAAATTGTGCGGCATCATTGGTGTTCATGCCGTTGCATGATCTGTGTCCGTCGAGTAGCATGCGTTTTGCGGAAGTTATGATATTGGCGTAGTGCGTCGCAGCATGCTGAAGCGGTTTACTGATGTTTTCCACAATCAAAATCAGCTATGCCACAGAGGTTTCAAAGGGCTTGGAAAATACAAAGGGCTTGGGAAAAATGCATCAACTTATTGGACGTTTCGAAATTCGTCGCGAACTGGGGCGCGGCGAGCAAAGTGTGCTTTATCTTGCCTGGGATCCGCAGTTGCAGCGAGAGGTGGCGATCAAGACCATGCATTTTGATCATGCCGATGCCCGGCTCAACCAGAGGTTGCTGGCCGAAGCAAGAGTAGTCAGCAACCTGAGACATGCCAATGTAGTACCAATTTTTGATGCAGGAGAGCAGGACGGCGATCCTTATCTGGTCTTCGAGTTTGTTGATGGTCGTACTCTGGCCGATGTCTTGCAGGGAGATGGCCCTGTCGAGTCGGCCCGTGCTGCCGATCTGATGCGGCAGGTGGTGGATGGTCTGGCCCAGGCACATATGCAAGGCATCATCCATGGTGATCTGCACCCTGCAAATATCATCCTTGATGCTGAGGGCGTTCCCCGTATCATGAACTTTGGCATTGCTACCCAATTGGGCGATATCCAGAGTGCCGAGCTGCAGGGTCTGGCCGTTGCACGATGCGACATTCACGCCATCGGGTTGATTTTTCTGGCGATGGTGTCAGAACAAAATTCGGGACAAGACGGCAGTGTTGACAGATACACGCAGAAAAAGGGAGAAGATGTGCGGTTGCCTCCGGGAATCGACGACAGACTGGGGGCCATCATTCTTAAAGCCTGCGACCGCAATCCGGCGTTGGGTTTTGCCGATGCCATGCAAATGCGCCAGGCACTGGATCAATACCTTTTTTCGGGCAGCGTGGATGCACCGAAGGGAGGCGAGCCGCAAAAGCAGAGTACGCTGGAATTTCTCCTGCGGCGCATGCGCCATAAATCCGATTTTCCAGCCCTGTCAAGTTCGGTATCGGCTATCAACAAGCTGACTGATTCCGACAAAGAAAGCATACACAAGCTCTCCGATACCATACTCAAGGATTACGCACTGACCAACAAGATTCTGCGCCTGGTCAATTCTGTTTCTTATCGACAGGCGGGCGGCAATATCAGCACGGTATCCCGTGCCGTGGTAGTGCTGGGTTTCGATGCCGTGCGCAATATCGCCGTTACCATTTTGTTATTTGAGCATTTGCAAAACAAAAACAATATCAAGGATTTGAAGGAAAGCTTTTTGTACGCCAATCTGGCGGGTTTGCTGGCGAGAAATGCGGGCAAGAAATTCATGGCGAGGGAGTCCGAAGAAGCATTTATCTGCGCCTTGTTCCACAGTCTGGGCAAATTGCTGGCTCAGTACTACTTCCCCGAGGAGGTGGAGACCATGCGCATTTTGATGCAGCAGGCAAAAATGCAGGAGGACCAGGTTGCAGTGCAGGTATTAGGCATTTCCTTCGAGGAATTGGGCATTGGTATCGCACGTAACTGGGGTTTCCCTGCATCCATCGTCAACAGCATGCGCAAGCTTTCCGCAGAGAGGGTGCCAAAACCCGCGACGCACGATGAAATATTGCGTGTCACCTCGGGATTTGCCAACGAGTTGTGTGCCATCATGGCAGCAACACCGGTAGAAGCTCGACCTCAGGCAATCCGGCAGGTATCTGCCCGTTTTTCTACCAGCATGCAGTTTTCCGATAAGCAGTTGCAAGGAGTGCTGGAACAGTCTTTCGATGAATTGACACAAATTGCCAGCATCCTTCAGGTTAATCTGAAGCAAAGTCCTTTCGCTTGCCAGGTGGCCTCCTTTACCGGTGCGACTCTAGGCGGCAATGTTGTCCCACAACCGTCAAATACCGCTGAGACTCTCGGGGCCTCGCTGGCCGGGACGGTATTGGCTGACGACCAGCCTGATCCGGCGGGTGCCTATGGACCGGTAGATCGGGATAAATCTGAATCCATTCTCACAGCAGGCATCCAGGATATCAGCAATTCCCTGGTGGACGATTTTTCACTCAGCGACATCTTGCGCATTATTCTCGAAACCATGTATCGGGCCATGGGTTTCAGTCGGGTGATACTCTGTCTTAAGGATGTGCGCATGGATCAGATGGTGGGGCGGTTCGGTTTTGGTCCCGATACGGATGCGCTGGTCAAATTGTTTCGTTTTCCTCTATCTTTTGCACCGGACGTTTTTCACTTGGCAAGCTCAAAAACAGTGGATATCTTGATCAGCGATATCGATGATCCGAAAATTGCCGACAAAATTCCCGCGTGGTATCGGAAAGGCATGTCGGCGCGCACATTTATTTTGTTCCCCCTGAGCATCAAGGGCAAACCGGTAGCCTTGATCTATTGTGACAAGAGTCAGGCTGGCTCTATCGAGATTTCCGAAAAGGAATTGCAACTGTTGAAGACCCTGCGCAACCAGGCTGTGCTGGCTATCAAGCAATCATCCTGAGATAGCAATTCAGTATGCTGTCGGCGTTGGCTGCGCATCGGCTGGCCATTGATTTTCAAACACGACTGCTTCGATCGGCAGGCGCTGCCCCCAGCCGAGTGCCTCTAACGTGGGCTGGTTAGCGAATTTGGCGACGTGGCCCAGGCACAGGATGGCAATGGGTTTGGCGCCGGGTGGCATGGCAAACAGGCGCGCTAAGGCAGCGGGCTCGAAAAAGGATACCCAGCCCAGGCCGACGCCTTCGGCGCGTGCGGTTAGCCAAATATTTTGAATGGCGCAGGCGGCCGAGGCGAGCGCCATTTCGGGCATCGTGCGCTTGCCGAATAGGTGGTTTTCGCAGCCGTCCATGAGCGCCACGACGATGACTTCTGCGCAGCTTTTGATGCCTTCGACTTTGAGCTTGAGAAATTCCGCCGTGCGCGAGGGCAATTCGGCAGCAGTGCGCAGGCGTTCTTCTTCGACGAGTTGCGCCATGTTGTCGCGCAGTGTCGGGTCGCTGACGTGAATCAAGCGCCAGGGCTGCATGTAGCCGACTGAAGGCGCGGCGTGGGCGGCAGCGTAGAGACGGTCAAGCAGGCCGTCCGGCAAGGCGCCGGGAACGAATTCGCGAATGTCG
>JAUSQB010000355.1 GCA_030652715.1 Rugosibacter sp. | reverse complement strand
ATCATCACGCCCATAATGCTTTTAGCATTAATGCGGCGGCCACCCCGTTCCATCCAGACTTCACACGGAAAGCTTCCCGCCAGTTGCGTCAGCTTGGCAGAGGCGCGAGCATGTAAACCCAGTTTATTGACAATTTCAGCTTCAGCTTGCGGCATATCAGTGGTCCATTAGATTAAGCACGCCATCACGCCCCCCCGCAACCGCACGGGTAATCAGCGTTTCCATGCCTTTGTCACGATAAGTCAAGGCACGTAGCAGCATCGGCAAGTTCACACCAGCCAAGCCTTCAATGCGCCCAGACACTAGCAATTTGGTAGCAATATTGGATGGCGTAGCGCCGTAAAGATCAGTCATGATCAACACACCATCGCCAGTATCTACCAGCTGCAACATGTCGCGCGCCAGCGGCAGAAGATCCAGCGGATCGTCCTGCAGCGACACCCCGAGCTGGACGATCTGCACCGGCCGCTTGTTCAACACGTGGCAGGCGCACTGAATCAACGATTCGCCATAGGTCGCGTGAGTAATGAGAAAAAGACCAATCATGGCTTTATTCTAGCAGTCTGTCATGTGGATAGGCTTGTTCGATGACAAGCTCGGGCGACGCTGGCTTGCGCCTCTCCAGCTTCTCCATCTTGAGGCGCGCACGCATCAAAGGCGTGGCGCTCACCGTGCCGTCAGCGCCGACTTTTAGCGCAGCGGCTACACCCAGTTTCTGCGCCTGGCGCAACCAATCTTGACCGGCGATGAACAGCGGCTTGGACAGCGCATCCGAGCGCATGCCCGCTAACGCGCCTGGTGCAATCAATATCGTTACGGCCTGTGTGCCATCTGCCGGGCGGCCTGTGCGCGGGTCAAGCAAATGACAATAACGGCGGCCATCAATTTCAAAAAATCGGTGATAGTCGCCCGAGGTGCCAATCGCCTCGCCATCGCGCAATTCGAGGCTGGCCAGCGCGGCCCCGCCCACCTGCGCAGGACGCGGATGCTGGATGCCGACGCGCCAGGGCGTGCCATTTTTTGTGCCCAGCGCCATGACATTGCCGCCAATATTGATCAGCGCATCATGAATACCTGCCTGGCGAAGAATAGCCGCCGCCCGGTCAAGCGCCACGCCTTTCAGATAGCCGCCGAAATCCAGTGCTACCGCTTTATTTCGGCTGGTGACGCGCTGCCCTTCCATATGCAGATCGGCAATCGATGGCCGTTGCGCCAGCAATGCCTTGAGCACCGCTTCATCCGGCAGATGCGGGACGATCTCATCGGTGTGAAAACCCCACAAGGCAATCAGGCGACCGATGCCGGGATCGAACAGATAATCGCTGGCCGCTGCCATTGTCTGGGCTTCATGAATATATGCGGCAAGCTCGGGTGACACATCATGCGGCTTGCCAGCAGCAATCGCCGCATTCAGCGAAGAGAGCTCGGACGGTTGCCAAGCATGGTAGGTGCGGTGCAGGCGATCAAATTCCGCCAGCACCTGATTGCCCGCTACCCGCGCCTGTGCTTCGGGCACGCCGGTGATCAGCAGTTCAACACGGGTACCGAAAACAAAAGATTCCTGCCGCCAAGGTGCAGATGGCGCGCAGCCGGCAAGAAACACCACTGCAACGCACAGCGCAAACAACCATCTCAGGCGCGCGCGCACTCCCGCTCCAGCGCATCCATCAGCATGCCCGCCACATCGAATCCTGTCTGCTGCGCGATCTCGACAAAACAGGTGGGGCTGGTGACATTGATTTCCGTAAGCTTGTCGCCTATCACGTCCAGCCCGACGATCAGTAAACCGCGCGCCCATAAAGTCGGCGCTAGCGACACGGCGATTTCCTCATCCCGCGTCGTCAGTGCCCGCGCCACGCCCGTGCCGCCCGCCGCCAGATTGCCGCGCGTCTCGCCCGCCATCGGAATGCGCGCCAGACAATACGGCACCAGCTCGCCGGCAATCAGCAAGATGCGCTTGTCCCCTTCGCTGATGGCTGGCAGATATTGCTGCGCCATGATGCTGCGCGCACCAAAGTGGGTAAGCATCTCGACAATCACATTGCGGTTCGGGTCTTGCTTGCGCACATGAAAAATACTGCTGCCGCCCATGCCATCCAGGGGCTTCAAAATTGCCTCGCCCAGCTCATTGATAAAGTCATGCACATCCTTGGGGTGACGTGTGATGAGCGTCGTTGGCGCGATTTCCGAAAACTCTGCAATCGCCACTTTTTCAGAGTGATCGCGTATCGCCTGCGGACGGTTGAAGATGCGTGCACCCTCGGCCTCGGCACGTTCGAGCAGCCAGGTCGCCGTGATGTATTCAAAATCGAACGGCGGATCTTGCCGCATCAATATGACAGAAAATTCCGTCAAGGGCAGACAGCTTTTTTCGGTCACCGAAAACCACGCCGCATCATCCTCTGTGAGCCGGATTTTCACCGCATGCGCCAGGGTTCGGCCATCGCGCCAGTGCAGGGCTTCGCGCTGTATGGTCCACACCTCATGGCCGCGCTTTGCCGCGCTACGCATCATGGCAATGCTTGAATCCTTGTATGCCTTAAGCGCGGATAACGGATCAACAATAAAAGCGATCTTCATGCTGCCCCCGCCGGGCCGCCCCAAGATGGCAGCAAGTCAACAAACTGGAGCAAGCAAGGCTTGCGAACCTTAGTCACCCCCTTCCTTGGGAAGGGGGGTGGGGGAAAGGTCATCATGCCGCCTCCACCGGTGCAGCACGTTCAAGTTCGATCGATGCCGCCAGCAAAGCCAACCTCGCCACCACGCCATAGGCATAAAATCGGTTAGCGGGCGCATCGGAATCCAGACGGGTATCGGGCAGAGAACATCCCGTCGCAAACGCGAGCGGCTCGAAACGCATGCCCGGCGCATTCAGATTTTCATCCGTGCCACGAGTCGAATTGACGCGATAAAAGCCGCCGACAACGTAACGATCAATCATGTACACCACCGGTTCTGCCGTGCCTTCGTCAACCTGTTCAACCGTCGGCACGCCTTCCTGAATAATCACATCCGTGACTTGCAGGCCTTCTTTGACCACCGCCATTTTGTTGCGTTGCTTGCGGTTAAGCTGCTTGACTTCGCTGGCGTCCTTCACTGTCATGATGCCCATGCCATAAGTTCCCGCATCGGCCTTGACGATCACGAAAGGCTCATCGGTAATGCCATACTCCTTGTATTTGAGGCGCATGCGATTGAGCAGCTTATCGACACTACCCGCCAGACACTCTTCACCCACACGCTCGTGAAAATCGATCTCGCGGCACACTTCAAAATCCGGGTCGATCAACCAGGGATCAATACCTAATTCGCTCGCGAAAGATTGTGCGACATCACAATAGGCCGCAAAGTGCGCTGATTTGCGCCGCACGTGCCAGCCCGCCCAAAGTGGCGGAATCACAAATTGCTCATTCAGATTCAGCAGAATTTCCGGCACACCGGCGGAAAGATCATTATTCAGCAGCACCGCACACGGATCAAACCCTTCCAGGCCCAAACGCCGACCATCACTGCCAAGGCGCTTCAACGGCTCGAGCACGAGGCGCTGACCATCGGGCAAATCAAGCGGCGTCGGCGCGGTGATTTCCGGCAGTAGCGAACCGATGCGCACATTCAGTCCGGCGTGTTGCAAAATGGTCGCAAGACGTGCCACATTCATCAAATAAAACTGGTTACGTGTGTGGTTCTCGGGGATCAGCAGCAGGTTTCTGGCCTCAGGACAAATTTTCTCAATCGCCACTGCGGCTGCTTGCACGCACAAGGGAAGAAAGTCTGCATTGAGATTATTAAAACCGCCGGGGAATAGATTGGTATCCACCGGCGCCAGCTTGTAGCCCGCATTGCGCAAGTCGACCGAGGCATAAAACGGTGGCGTGTGATCCAGCCATTGCGTGCGCAACCAGCGCTCAACTGTTGTTTCATTATCCAGAAAGCGCCGCTCTAGATCAAGCAGAGGCCCCGTCAGGGCGGTAGTGAGATGTGGAACCATGATTATTTCTTCCTTTGAGCACTGCGAATCATAAATGTCTTTGCCCGCAGATTTTTTGCTATTTTATGTTGTGCGATGTTACACGACTCACTCACTGGCAAACTCGGCAAAGTCTTCCGGTAACAAAGCGTGCTTCAGGCTGCGTTGCGAGAAAATAAAGCGCCCGTCGCAGACAAAACCCAACTCGTGCCAATCCACGGCATTCAACCAGTCGGCCAGTTGTTGGCATTGCTGCGCAGTCAGATCAGATCGATGCGGAAACAAAGCCAGCACGGCACCATCGTAATTAGTGCAGGGATGCAAAAAAAATGGCTGCGCGTTGCGCGTGCGACCATTCACATAAATGCGCGGCGCGGCAGAAACATGATGCCGACGCCCCCACTGCCACCAGTTGGCTTCAGTGAACGTCGTCACGCGGCGCTGCAGCAAGCGCGACTTAAAGGATTCAAGATAATCCATGGGTGCTGCCCCGCGATCTGTCACCATACCGGCATCCGGAAAAATCATGCGCCGCGTCTGGCCGGTTTGTCCCGTTTTCGAGCATACAAAATCTGCGTTGCCCAGGTCAGCATGCGTAAAAATGTCATCCGCACCAGAAACGGCACCCACCTTGACGAAAAACACGCGCCGGAGAGGCACGAAATAAATTGCGCGAGTAAACATCAATTGTCCGTTCGCCAGCACCATGCGCCGTCCATCGTGCAAGCGATGAGTCATATCGCCTTTCTCGAACCGCCAAATCGCGCAATTGGGCGTGGCACCGGCAAAAATTCGCGCATCGCCCAAGTCTTCAAAATCAGTGATCGTGCCCTGCTCGAACAGCCATGTGTTCAGCCGCGCGGCACCCGTGGCTTTCAAAAAATCGCGGGGCGTGATGAAGATAATCTCGCCGCCTGTGGCGAGATGACGCACGGATTTTTCGATGAAATGCAGATACAGATTGGCATGCCCATCCAGCAACCGCGAATGCAGATACCGGCGCGTTGATGGTGCAATATCACGGGCTTTTACATACGGCGGATTGCCGATGATCGTCGCGAATTGCTCGTGCTGCGGATAAGCAAAAAAATCGCCATTAAGCGCCCCGGATGGGCAGTGCGCCGCATCGAGTTCAATCGCCACGCAACCGGGCAAGCGCGCGGAAAATGCGCCATCGCCACAAGAGGGCTCCAGCACGCGCCCCGCATTTTTTCGCAAAGCCAGCATGCGTTCAACGACTTGCTGCGGGGTGAATACCTGGCCTAAAGCAAGAATATTGCGGGGCGGCGTATTGCCAGCACCGACTTTTTTTAGCGCGACGGCTTCTTGTTTCAACACGTCCAGATCAACAAGATCAGAACGTGCCGATCACCCACATCGGCACGCTTAGCCGTGTACCGCCAATCGCATCGTCGCGCACCCAGCTGCCATCGCCGCGATTATCGATCAGGTAATACGGCACACCGTGCGGGGGCGTGACTTTCACCATATACAGCTTGCCGTTGGCCCGATATTCCTCAACCTTGTCTTCGCCGCGCTGGGTGATGGTGACTTGGGGTTCTAGCGCATCATCCACCACACCGGCTGGCGGTGGTGGCGGCTCAGGCAGCGGTTCCAGTTTGGGTGGTGCGTTTTGCGCCGCAACAGTCAGCGCAAATAGCGAACAGAGAATAAATAAATAGCGGCGCATGGCGGTTTCCTTAAAGGTTGCAGCACAGTTTATCAAAGGTTGAGCAAGAGTTCGTGCTCTTCGGGAAGGCGGGCAAATCCACGCGTTTCATAATGATCGAAAATCGCATCGAGTATGCGCTGCGGATCATCGATCACTTGAATCAGATTCATATCATCGGGATGAATCATGCCGTCAGCCGCCAGTCGTGTACGCAGCCAGTCAAGCAGGCCAGCCCAGAATTCGCTACCAACAAGAATGATCGGAATACGCGGGCTCTTCCCCGTCTGGATCAGCGCGAGTGCCTCGAGCAATTCATCCAGCGTGCCAAAGCCGCCAGGCATCACCACATAAGCGGAGGCGACTCGGACAAACATGTATTTGCGCGCAAAGAAATGACGAAAGCTCTGTGAAATATCCTGATAGTGATTCGGCTTTTGCTCATGCGGCAACTGAATATTGAGGCCCACGGAAAGACTTTTTCCCGCAAATGCCCCTTTGTTGGCCGCTTCCATCACGCCAGGGCCGCCGCCAGAGATGACCGAAAAACCGGCATCCGAGAGCATGCGCGCGATTTTTTCGGTCAACCGATAGACCTCGGAATCGGGCGCGGTACGCGCACTGCCAAAGATAGACACCGCCGGACGCACACTCGCCAGACGCTCGGTCGCCTCGACAAACTCTGCCATAATGCCGAATACTCGCCAGGCCTCGCGGGAACCACTTTCGGCTTGCACCGACGGGGTCAGTTCAAAGCCTTCCGGCAACTTGTCTTTCACACTCATTTACTTATTCCTCCATGCCCACGTTATTGCTCGTCGACGGCTCTTCCTACCTCTACCGTGCTTTTCACGCCCTGCCCGATTTGCGCAATACCGCGAATGAACCCACGGGTGCCATCCGCGGCGTACTCTCGATGCTGCGCGTGCTGGAAGCCGACTATAAGACAGATTACCGCGCCGTGGTGTTCGATGCCAAGGGAAAAACCTTCCGCGAAGACTGGTATCCCGACTACAAAGCGCACCGGCCCTCCATGCCCGAAGACCTGGCAGCGCAGATTCCGCTGCTGCACGAATGCATCCGTGCGGCGGGCTGGCCATTGGTAATGATAGACGGCGTCGAAGCGGACGATGTGATCGGCACGCTGGCGCATGCAGCCACGACTGCTGCCATCGACTGCGTGATTTCGACCGGCGATAAAGACCTGGCGCAGCTGGTAAATGGTCATGTCACGCTGATCAACACCATGAGCAACGAGACGCTCAATGAAGCGGGCGTGCTGGCAAAATTCGGCGTGCCGCCGGAGCGCATCGTCGATTATCTGGCGCTGATGGGCGACGCCGTGGACGGCGTGCCGGGTGTCAACAAAGTCGGGCCGAAGACTGCCGTGAAATGGCTCGCTCAGTATGGCTCGCTGGATGGCGTCATCGCACACGCGCAAGACATCAGCGGCGTGGTGGGCGAGAACCTGCGCCAGCATCTGGATTTTTTACCCTTGGGAAAAAGGCTGGTCACCGTGGTATGCGACCTGGATTTACCTGTGGCCATCCCTGAGCTCACGCCGCAAGCACCTGACACCGACAAGCTGCGCGAGTTCTTCACACGCCTGGAATTCAAAAGCTGGCTGAAAGAATTAGGCGCACCGCCAAAAGAGGGGCGCAGCACGGCAAACAACGCAGCGCAAGGCGATTTACTGGGTGACAGCGCGCGAGAAAATGCGTTTCGCACCGCCCCCCAAGGGAATTTTCCAGGGGCGGATTCAAAGCTTCCCGGCGTCTCGCCAGAGCCGACTATTTTTACCTCCGCAACCACCGAGCCTGATCGCAGCGGCTATGCCTGCATCCTCGATGCAGCGCAACTCGACGCCTGGCTCTCACGCCTGATGGCGGCCGAACTCGTCTCACTGGATACCGAAACCACGGGCCTTGACCCCATGCAGGCGCAGCTCGTGGGCATCTCGTTTGCGCTAAGCGAAGGCGACGCAATCCATGCTGCCTACCTGCCGCTCGGCCACAGCTACGCCGGTGTGCCAACACAACTGCCGCTGGCCGAAACGCTGGAAACACTGCGCCCCTGGCTTGAATCCCCCCAACACCACAAGCTCGGTCAGCATCTCAAATATGACCGGCACATCTTCGCCAATCACGGCGTGCACCTCGCAGGCATCGTTGAGGACACACTGCTCGAATCCTACGTGCTCGAATCCGACAAACCGCACGACCTTGGCTCTCTGGCCGCGCGGCATTGCGAGCTCAAAACGCTGAGCTATGACGATATCACCGGCAAAGGCGCCTCGCGCATTTCCTTTGCCCAAGTAGACATCCATCGCGCCACCGAATACGCCGCCGAAGACGCCGACGTCACCTGGCGCGTGCATCAGGTGCTGCGCCCGCAACTCGCCAACGAGCCAGTACTGGAAGCCCTGTACCGCGATCTGGAGTTGCCGGTTGCCGAGATATTGTTTCGCATCGAGCGCAATGGGGTGCTGATTGATGCCGCCGCACTCACCCGGCAAAGCCACGAGTTGGGGAGCAAGATGCAGATACTCGAAGGGGAAGTGCATACACTGGCCGGGCAACCCTTCAACCTTAACTCGCCCAAACAACTGGCTGAAATCTTGTTCACCCGCCAGGGCCTGCCGGTGGTCAAAAAAACACCTTCAGGCGCACCATCGACGGATGAAGAAGTACTGGAAAAACTCGCCGAAGATTACCCGCTGCCGAAAAAAATTCTCGACTACCGCAGCCTGGCAAAACTTAAAAACACCTACACCGACAAGCTGCCGAAAATGGTCGAGCCCAGCACGGGCCGAGTGCACACCAGCTTTTCGCAAGCCGTGGCGGTCACCGGGCGGCTCGCCTCCTCTGACCCCAACCTGCAAAACATCCCCATCCGCACATCCGAAGGCCGACGCATCCGTTCCGCCTTCATCGCCCCGCCTGGCAGCCGTATCGCCAGCGCCGAC
>JAUSQB010000300.1 GCA_030652715.1 Rugosibacter sp. | reverse complement strand
CGCGTATGGCGATAAAGAGGTGCCATTCTTCAAGAATTTTTATGCAGGCGGAATCGGTTCTGTTCGCGGGTTTGAATCCAACAGTCTGGGACCAAGAGACACGTTAACCGGGGATTTTCTGGGTGGAACACGGCGAGTGATTGGCAATACCGAGTTATTATTTGGTCTTCCAGGGGCCAAGCAGGATCGCTCTTTCCGGTTCAGTGTTTTTGCAGATGTCGGTGGAGTATTTGGTGAAGGGGAAAAAATGTCTGCGAGCAATTTTCGCTTTAGTACAGGTCTTTCTGCTTCCTGGAATTCGCCTTTAGGGCCGCTGAAGTTTTCTTTTGCTAAACCGCTCAACAAAAAACAGGATGACAAGGTTCAAGCCTTCCAGTTTCAATTGGGCTCCACTTTTTAAAAAGCGATTATCGAGACTGTCATGCTGAAAAATAATGTTATTACTGGCATCGCGTTGCTCATGCTTTGTGGTGCTGCGCAGGCTGAAACCAAGATTGGTTTTATCAATAATCAGCGCATTCTGGCAGAGTCTCCACAGGCTGCCAAGGCGAAGAAAAGAATTGAAAAGGATTTTGAAAAGCGTGATCAAGAGTTGCAGCGGATGGTGAAGCAGCTTCAGACGCTACAGGAGTCATTAGACAAAAGTGCGGCGTCGATGTCAGAGCCTGATCGGCGTACCAAAGAGCGTGAACTGGCGGATATGACGCGTGATCTTCAGCGCAAGCAGCGCGAGTTCCGTGAAGATCTCAGCCAGCGTCAGAATGATGAAATGGCCGCTATTTTCGAGCGAATTAACAAAGCAATCAAACAGATTGCAGACGCTGAAAAATACGACATTATTTTTCAAGAGGCCGTATATTTTAACCAGCGCATCGACATTACCGACAAGGTTATCAAGGCGCTCGGTGATGGCACGAAATAGGCCGTTTGACTGTGGTGTTGCGTCTGGGTGAAATCGTCGCTCGTCTTGGGGGCAAAATAGTCAGTGCGGGTTTGAATTCGTCTCTGGATGATATGGCGAATTTATCTATTGTGCGTGTAGCGCCGCTGGAAACAGCAAGTCCCGGCGACATATCATTTTTGTCGAATCCGAAATATCGCTCACAGCTTAACTCTACGCAAGCATCTGCAGTCATCATGGCGCAACCTGTCGATGCTGCACATTCGGGCACATTTGCGGCTATTGTTACGCCGCAGCCGTATCTTTATTACGCCCGCGTTGCCCAGTGGTTGTCACCTATGCCCACAGTTACTCCCGGAGTTCATGGCAGCGCGGTCGTTGAAGGTCAGGTGGCAGCTTCAGCTTCTGTCGGCCCGCATGCAACGATAGGCGCTGGTGCCCGGATCGGTGAGCATGTTGTGATTGGCGCGAATTGCAGCATTGGTGAGAATGTTGTCATTGAGGCGGCAACGCGTCTGGCGCCACACGTAGCTATTTCTGCTGGATGTCATATCGGTGCGCGGTGTATCGTTCATTCGGGCGTGGTCATTGGTGCGGATGGATTTGGTTTTGCCAGAGAACCTGTGGGTGCCTGGGTGAAAATTCCGCAAAATGGGCGTGTTGTGATTGGGAACGATGTTGAAATTGGTGCCAACACGACGATAGATCGCGGTGCGCTGGGCGATACCACGGTGGGTAACGGCGTCAAGCTGGATAACCAGATTCAGATCGGACATAACGTAAAAATTGGCATAGACACTGCCATTGCAGGCTGTGTCGGTGTTGCCGGGAGTGCCATCATCGGTGCGCGCTGCAGTATCGGCGGTGCTGCCATGATTCAGGGGCACCTGACCCTCGCCGATGACGTGATTGTCACTACAGGCACTTTGGTCACGAAATCAATTACGCGGGCTGGAACTTACAGCGGATCATCCCCGTTTCTTGCCCACGCCGATTGGCTAAGAAATTTTTCGCATCTGCGCCATCTTGATGCAATGGCCGATAAAATTCGCGCCCTTGAACAACGGCTTTTAGCCATGGAGAAAAAGTCATGAGCGAAAACAACTCGGGCGATGCAAATAACTCGCAGATGGACATTCATCAAGTCCTGAATTATTTACCGCATCGTTACCCATTTTTGCTGATCGACCGCGTGCTGGAAGTCATTCCCGGTGAGCGTATCAGCGCACTGAAAAATGTCAGTATCAACGAACCTTTTTTTCCTGGCCATTATCCGCATCATCCGGTAATGCCGGGTGTTCTGGTAATTGAGGCCATGGCGCAAGCGGCGGCGATTCTGTCGTTCAAGACGCTCGGCCAATTTCCTGACGACAGCTCGGTTTACTATTTTGTCGGTATCGACAATGCCCGCTTCAAGAAGCCTGTCAGCGCTGGCGATCAACTGCTGATCGACGTCAAACTGCAGCTTAACAAGCGCGGCATATGGAAATATTCTGCCGTTGCGCGGGTTGATGGCACTGTTGTTGCCGAAGCCGATTTAATCTGCTCGGTCAAACCTAGCGACCTTGCACTTCCTGCGGTCGCATGACAGCTATTCATCCTACCGCCATTGTTCACGCCAACGCAAAGCTGGACGAGGGCGTCACTATTGGTGCCTATTCCCTCATCGGCGAACATGTCGAGATTGGCGGCAACACCATCATTGGGCCGCATGTTGTCGTTACCGGGCATACCTCGATGGGCAAAGACAACCGGATATTCCAGTTTTGCTCGATAGGCGAAGTGCCGCAAGATAAAAAATATGCAGGCGAGCCCACGCGCCTTGAAATTGGCGACCGAAATACCATCCGCGAATGCTGCACATTCAACTGTGGCACAGCGCAGGACGTGGGCGTTACTCGCATGGGCAATGACAACTGGATCATGGCCTATGTGCATGTCGCGCATGATTGCCAGATCGGCAATCACGTTATTTTTGCCAACAGCACCCAGCTCGCAGGGCATGTGCATGTAGGCGACTGGGTCATTCTTGGCGGCTTTACCGGGGTACATCAATTTGTGCGGATAGGTGCTCATGGCATGACATCCGTCAGCTCTGTCTTACTGCAAGACATGCCACCATATGTCATGGCAGCGGGCAGTCCGGCGCAGCCGCGCAGTATTAATACCGAAGGTTTGAAACGGCGAGGGTTTTCGCCCGAGGCCATTACGGCGATTCGCCGCGCTTTTAAAACCCTGTATAAAAAAGGCCTCTCATATGAAGAGGCCAGCACAGCTATTGCAACAGAAGCATTGACAGTGCCTGAGCTCGATGTGCTGGCAAATTTTCTTGCTCAGCCTGGCCGAGGAATTATCCGCTGATGGCTCGCATTGCCATGGTCGCTGGAGAAGCCTCCAGCGACCAATTAGCGGCGCACCTTATGGCCGCACTGAAAGCACAGCTGCCAGACGCCAGCTTTTATGGCATAGGCGGGCCAAAAATGCAGCGTGAGGGATTTGATTCGCGCTGGCCGGCTGAAAAGCTTGCCGTTCGCGGCTATTTCGAGGCATTGCGCAACTATCGCGAGATTGCCCGCATACGCCGCCAGTTACTCAAAACCCTGCTCAAAGATCGCCCGGATATTTTTATTGGCGTTGATGGTTACGACTTTAATGTGTGGCTGGAAAGAAAACTCAAGCGGGCAGGTATTCCTACCGTGCATTTTGTAAGCCCTTCGATTTGGGCCTGGCGTAAAAGCCGGATAAAGAAAATTGTTGGATCCATGTCGCATATTTTGGCGCTCTATCCATTCGAGCCAGCGCTGTACGCTGACACGCCGGTAAAGTGCAGCTATGTAGGCCACCCTATGGCCGATGTGATTCCGTTGAAAACCAATCGGGATGCCATGCGCGAGCGCTTGAGTATTCCGCCTAATCAACAAGTGATCGCTCTGCTCCCGGGTAGCCGACAAGCGGAGCTGCACTACATGGCAGAAACCTTCATTGCTACCGCCCAGTTACTGCATGCCAAAAATCCCGATGCACTATTTTTGGTGCCTATGGCCTCGGGCGAAACCAGGCTGCAATTTCAAACTGCTTTATGGAAACTGAAAGCGAATGAATTACCGTTAAAGCTCATGTTTGGCCATTCGCTTGATGCGCTTACGGCATGCGATGCAGCTTTGGTTGCCAGTGGCACGGCAACGCTGGAAGCTGCGCTGGTAGGCTGCCCCATGGTAATTGCTTACAAAATATCACCGTGGTCGTGGCGCATCATGCGCCATATGGGTTACCAGCCATGGATAGGATTGCCCAACATTTTGGCTGGCCGTTTTGTCGTGCCCGAATTTTTGCAAGACGACGCCACACCAGAAAATCTTGCTCAGGCGATGGGTAATTTACTGGTCGATCGCCAGGCACGGGCCAGCATTCAGCGTGTGTTTGCCAGTATTCATCGTCAGCTCAGGCAAAACACAGCACAAAAAGCCGCTGCTGCAATTCTGCCGTATCTGCAAAAGAAACTGCAAACGGCATGAGCGGGAAAATCTTGGTGGGGCAGCTTTCGGTAGTGCAGCTCATCTGTGGTGTGGACGAAGCAGGTCGCGGCCCGCTGGCAGGCCCCGTGTATGCAGCAGCGGTGATTCTCGATCCGGCGCGACCGATTGATGGTCTGGATGACTCAAAAAAACTCAGCGAGAGAAAACGTGAGCGGCTGGCGCTGGAAATCCGCGAAAAAGCACTTGCCTTTGGCATCGCTTTCGCCACAGTGGAGGAGATTGATCAGATAAACATTTTGCAAGCCACGCTGTTGGCCATGAGCCGGGCTGTTGTCGCCTTGCCGATACAACCGACACAAGCCTTGATCGACGGTAATCGCTGTCCGCAGCTCACCATGCCAGCACGCGCTATCATTGGCGGCGATGCACTGGAACCCGCCATTTCGGCCGCATCCATACTCGCCAAGACAGAGCGCGATGCGGAAATGCGGCGTATCCACGAGGCCTATCCGCACTACGCACTCGACCGGCACAAGGGCTATGATACCGTAGCCCATCGTGCGGCTTTAGCGCGCCACGGTCCGGCCCATTTTCACCGGAAAAGTTTTGCGCCGATACGCGCCTTGTTGAAAAAACATGAAATGAGTCTATGAATACACTTCGCCGCATTACCTCGCGCGCTAATCCCGTATTCAAAGCTCTCAGCGCGCTGGCCAGCGACCCGCGTGCACCGCGCCGCGAGGGTCGTGCGCTGGCCGATGGCATTCATCTGGTGGCAGACTGTTTCGCGCATGGCATCACGGTGCAGCAAGTATTGGTGAGCGAGAGCGGGCAGCAAAATCCGCAGATTGCCGCACTGCTTGCCAATGCAGGCGAGATTGAATACTTATTATTAAGCGACACTCTGTTTCGCGAAATTTCGGGTGTCGCTACACCTACCGGCATTGCCGCTGTCATTGATATTCCGCCAGCCCCGCAAGGTACCATCGCAGGCGATGCAGTGCTGCTTGATGCGGTACAGGATGCGGGCAATGTCGGCACGATTTTGCGTACGGCAGCAGCAGCGGGTGTGCGTGATGTCGTGCTCGGCCCCGGTTGTGCCGGCGCATGGACGCCGCGTGTGCTGCGTGCGGGGCAGGGCGCGCATTTCAATTTGCGGATTCGCGAACAGACTGACTTGCTGACTGCGCAAAACGCATGTCGTGGCATGTCGATAGCCACCGTGGCGTGCGAAGGTGTCAGTTTGTATACGCTTGATCTGGGTCAGCCGATCGTCTGGCTATTCGGTAACGAAGGCGCAGGGCTGTCGGCAGAACTCATTGCCGCCGCGCAACAGCGCGTCACCATCCCGCTGGCCGCGTCGACCGAATCGCTGAATGTCGCCGCCGCAGCGGCGGTGTGCTTGTTCGAAGCGGTGCGTCAGCGCCAGTAGCGGCGTGTAGCAGCCAATTGTCGCCGTTCTGCCAGCGCCGACTTTTCTAGTAAAGCAAGCGAAGCATTAAGCGGGGCTAGCGCTATTTGGGCGATTTAATTGTTCGCGAAGTCCAATGCGGACTGTTACTAACGTACCTCTTCCGTCCGTGCCATCCGCGATGGCGACTTCTGCCTGATGGATGAGCGCAATTTCCCGCACGATGGCCAAACCAAGCCCGCATCCATCGCCTGTACTTTCCGGTAGCCGATGAAATCGCTCGAATACCCGCTCGCGTTCATCAAGAGGAATGCCTGGACCGTTATCTTCCACTGTCAGTTTTACGTACTTGCCATCGACTGAGACTGCCACCGTGATTTTTCCTTGCGATGGCGTATAGCGAATTGCGTTATCCAGCAAATTGGACAGCATCTCTCGAAGCATCAGGGCATTGCCAGAAATGGAAATTTGCAGTTGACTTGACTCAAAACCAAGATCGATCTGCCGCGCCAGCGCTGCTGATACCCATTCAGAGGTTGTTTCGCGTGCTATCTGCACAAGGTCCAAAGTGTGCAAATTGGTTTCCCTGCCGGAAGCAGGTTCCACCCGAGCCAGGCTCAGTAATTGATTAATCAGGTGCGACAGCCTGACCGTTCCAGTTTGTATCCATTCCAATGCATAGCGTATCCGGACCGGGTCATTTTCTCGCAACGCCATTTCAGCCTGCGTTTGCAAGCCTGCAAGCGGTGTACGTAACTGGTGTGAGGCATTGGCAGTAAAACGCTGTTGCACGGCGATACTTTCTTTTAACCGCTGCAAAAGTTTATTCATGGAATGAAGCAAGGGTTGTACTTCACGCGGGGAATCTTCAATCGGCACACTGCTTAGATCGCGATGCGAGCGCTGTTCAATGGCATGTTGCAGTGTGTCAAGTGATGCAAGCCCGCGTCGCACACCATAATGCACCATGAACACCGCCAGCAGGACGATCAGCACTTGAGGGAGCATCATAGCGGTAATGATTTCACTGGCGAGCTGGTCACGCTTGGACTTTGTTTCGGCGACTTGTACAAGTGCCGTGCCTTGCGCGCTCGTTCCCATCAGCGGCAAGGAAAATGCGACAACACGGACCAGTTTTTCGCCAAGCGTGGCATCGTAATAGAGATACTTTCCAGCGTTTGGCAAGACCGTTGGCAGTGGCAGATTAGCGTCGCCAGCGATGGTATTACCTTGTGGATAGGTTAGACGGTAGTAAACCAAATCATCTTTATCATATTCCAGCAGGTCGAGGGCCTTCTGCGGTAGGTCGACCACAACTTTGCCTTTCACTACCTCCACTTGATCAGCTAGCGCCAGTGCGGTGCGAAATAGTGATCGGTCATAAGCCAGATTGGCAAATTGATAGGCCCGGAAATAGGAAGTCACCCCACCAATCAGTAATAGCGGGATTAATAATGCCAGTAGCCATGCCAGTAGTTGACGCCGCAGCGAGCGCGCCTTAGGTCGCATTTGCTTTCTCTTCCTCCAATAAATAGCCTAGTCCCCGGATGGTGCGGATACGGGCTCCTGACATTTCGAGTTTTTTTCTCAGGCGATGGATATAAACCTCGATGGCGTTGTTGCCCAGGCCTTCATCCCAGGTGCAGAGCGCCTCCATAATTTGTTCCTTGTTTACCACTTTGCCCTGCCGCAGCATCAGCACTTCCAATACGCCGATTTCACGTGCGGATATATCTAGCGTCAACTCGCCGCACCGGGCGCGTCGTGCCGAAGTATCAAGCGCCAGGCTGCCACACATCAGTGCCATATTCGACCCCAACTGGCCGCGTCGGATCAGGGCGCGTACTCGGGCTTCCAACTCGACTAAATTAAAAGGCTTGGTCATGTAGTCATCTGCACCAAGATCAAGGCCAAGCACGCGGTCTTCGATGGCATCCCGGGCTGTCAAGACAAGTATCGGCGTTTTACTGCCACGCTGACGCAAGCGACGAAGAACCTCGGTGCCATCCAGCCTGGGCAGTCCAATATCCAGGATCGCCAGATCATATACAGCATCATGCAACATGAGATTGGCTTGCTCACCATTAGTCGCACAATCAACTGCATAACCAGCCTGGTCCAGCGCGTGCGTCAAACCATCAGCTAATGCCGGGTCGTCTTCGGCAATCAGAATCCGCATTAAACACTTTTCTTGTAAGGTTGGAGAAAGGTTGGTCGCATATTCTTGCACCCAAGGCAAAACGATCTAGTCGCCAGTTATTTGATCATTTGCCTTAAGTGTAATGTGTATATCATCATTTGATAATCTTGAAAGGAAATCCTCATGTCCAAGTTGATCGCTACTTTAATCGCAGGCCTGTTTGCAGTTTCCATTAACGCTTTTGCTGCCGATGCTCCGAAGGTCGAAGCCCCAAAGGCTGAAGCTGTTGCACCGGCTGTTGCTGATGCTAAAGCTGAAAAGCCTGCTGCCCCGGCCAAGAAGGCCAAAACAGCCAAGAAGTCTGAAGAAGTTAAGTCTGAAGAGGTTGCTCCTGCTACCAAGTAGTATTCGGGTTATCAGGAACAATAAAATCGGCGCTTCGGCGCCGTTTTTATTGGACCGTGAGCTTAAAATTTGCTGTTCGAGGCAGCGGGCCAGCCCCCCAGCAGGCGTGGCGCTGTTAATTCACTCAAAAAAATCCGCAACGGATACCTTCAGGTGATATAGCAATATGAAGCTGGCCCTCTGATCACTTCGATTTTTTAAAAGGGCTGCCAGGCGCCGTTCTGGTAGACGACATGATCGTCAAGGTAGACGGCTTCGGTGACGGCAAAGACATCCACGTGATGTCTCGCGGTGGCTCGGCGGATATGGGGCTTGTTGTAGAGCCCGTGCTTTGCGCCGAGCGACAGGTGGATGCCGCACATGCGCTCATAGGTACCAATGTCGCTGACCGTTCGATTCTGTGTCAACGCGCGATTCATGCCAAAGCCCAGCTCGCGTACCCATATCTCGCCCTCATCGGCACGGATATTGGCGAGCACTTGGTCGAACTCGGGTGTGGAATCAAATACCTGGACAACCCGCCCCTTGGCGATTGCCAGCGTGATGGGTTTTTTCGGCCGGTTGACTGCGAACGACGTGTCGCCAAAAATAAAAATGCGCACGCGCCCGTTGACTGACTCCAAATCCTGGGCTTCAGTGAATACCTCGCCAATAGGGAACTGCCCGCCCACGTTTTTCATGCCTCGATAATCGCCCACGTTCAGCTTGGCGGGCTCGAAGGCAGAGGCGAAGATCAGACGCTCGTTACCGCTGTCAAGCATACCGGACTGCGCTTGGTCGATACGTTCCTTGAGCGCATGGCCGATAGCGCGATAATACGCTGGGTCATAGGCTAGCGCATCGATGTAGTAGAGCGCCTCTATTCCCGGCATGCGGGATAAATGCGGGTGTTCAATGACTTTCAGCGTGCGTTTGAAGAGTTCGATGCGAATGCGGTAAGCCTCAAGACGAAAACTGGT
>JAUSQB010000298.1 GCA_030652715.1 Rugosibacter sp. | reverse complement strand
CAGGTTTGCTTGCTGCGTATCGTTTTATTGCCGACACCCGAGATCAAGCAACGAATGATCGGCTGGACAACCTGGAAGACCCCTATCGTCTTTTCAGATGCCATACGATCATGAATTGTGTGGATGTTTGCCCGAAAGGGTTGAATCCCACCAAGGCGATTGGCAAGATCAAGGAAATGATGGTTCAACGAGCAGTTTGAGTGTATTAGAACATCATGTCTGAAGACCGTCATATTCGCTTAGGAAGGCTACGCTGGCATTGTCGGCGTGCTTTGCTGGAGCTGGATTTGTTGTTCGAGCGGTTTTGGCAGCGGCATGGTGACACGATTGATATGCAAGATGAAGCTGCGCTCAAGCAATTGCTGGCGCTGGAAGATCATGACTTATGGGCATTGGTGAGCGGAGCACAAAAGATCGATGATCCGCAAGTAGCACAGATGATCGAGCGCATACGTACCGCCTGATCGTGAATGAGTGACAACTTTTATTTCAACGTTAGCGCATAAAGGACCTGAGCATGAGCACAAACCGCACCGCAAATTTCACTGTCGATAGCAAGAACGTTGAATTTCCAGTGATGTCTGGAACGCATGGCAATGATGTCATAGACATCCGGACGCTGGGAGCGAAGACGGGCTTGTTTACTTATGACCCCGGTTTTCTTTCTACTGCAAGTTGCCAATCAAAAATAACCTACATTGATGGTGACAAAGGCGAGTTGCTTTACCGGGGTTATCCCATTGAGCAATTAGCCGGGCAGTGTAATTTTCTTGAAGTGGCTTATCTACTGAAAAATGGCGAACTGCCGAACCTGGACCAAAAAGTAAAATTTGAAGGAACCATCAAGAAGCACACGATGGTGCATGAACAACTCGTCAAGTTTTATCAGGGATTTCGGCGTGATGCACATCCGATGGCCGTCATGGTGGGTGTGGTCGGCGCATTGTCGGCTTTCTACCATGATGCGCATGATTTCTCTGATGCAGAACATCGTAGCATTTCGTTTAACCGGCTGATTGCCAAGTTGCCGACCATTGTTGCCATGGCCTACAAATACAATGTTGGTCAGCCATTTATGCATCCTCGCAATGATCTCGACTACACGGCTAATTTCATGCATATGATGTTCGGCACACCCGCCGAAGAATACAAACCTAATCCAGTATTGGTGCACGCGCTGGACGTGATATTCACCCTGCATGCTGATCACGAACAAAACGCCTCTACTTCAACTGTTCGCCTGGCTGGCTCTTCTGGCGCCAATCCTTTTGCTTGTATTTCTGCCGGTATTGCCTGCCTGTGGGGTCCGGCGCACGGTGGTGCCAACGAGGCTTGCTTGCAGATGCTGGAAGAAATTGGTGATGTTTCTCGTGTGGGTGAGTACATTAAACGCGCCAAAGATAAAACCGACAGTTTCAAGCTGATGGGTTTTGGACATCGCGTCTATAAAAACTTTGACCCACGTGCGAAGCTGATGAGCAAAGTATGTGCTGACGTGTTGAGCGAATTGGGCCTGGAGAATGATCGCTTGTTCAAGCTGGCTAAAGAGCTTGAAAAAATTGCGCTGGAAGACGAGTATTTCATTGAAAAGAAACTCTATCCAAACGTTGATTTTTACTCGGGTATTGTGCAAAAGGCGCTGGGTATTCCAACGTCCATGTTTACCTGCATTTTTGCTTTGGCGCGTACTGTTGGCTGGATGACTCAGTGGGAAGAGATGATCACTGACCCTGAGTACAAGATTGGTCGCCCGCGTCAGCTTTACACTGGTGCGGCGCGTCGAGATGTTATTCAGCTTGCCAAGCGTTGATGCATTTGATTAAACGATAGACCGATAGTCCAGTTTTTTACACATTCCAGTGAATGAAAAAGGTGATGCCATGATGAAGCAGATGCTGTCCAACTCTTATTTATTCGGTGCCAATACACCTTATATTGAAGAGCTGTATGACGCTTACCTTGCCAACCCCGCATCGGTTGACCCCGCATGGCGAGACTACTTCGATAAGTTGTCCATTCTGCCGGGTTCTGGAAGCTATACTGGGCCGGATGTAGCGCATTATCCTGTTATTGCATCGTTTGCCCAGCGGGCTAAAGAAGGCACGTTGAAATCGCCCGCGCGAGCAATTGCCGCCGATGACAAACAGGTAAAAGTATTGCAGCTGATCAATGCGTATCGTTTTCTTGGAAATCGCTGGGCGCAAATCGATCCGCTAAAGCGTGCCGAGCGACCTGCTATTGCTGAATTGGAACCATCCCATTACGGTTTTACCGAGGCTGATTTAGGGCAAAGCTTTCAAACTGGCTCATTCGCTTCTTTGCCAGACACGGCAACCCTGCGCGAAATTCTTGAGGCACTGCGCGAGACTTATTGCGGAACCATTGGTTCTGAATACATGTACATGGCAGATATCCAGCACAAGCGCTGGTTACAGGCCAGGCTGGAGCCGGTTCGTGCAACGCCTTCGCATACGGCAGAAGAAAAGAAGCGGTTTCTTGAGCGGATAACAGCAGCCGAGACGCTTGAACGTTATTTACATACCCGCTATGTAGGCCAAAAACGCTTTTCGCTCGAAGGCGGTGAGTCGGCTATTCTGGCAATGGATGAGTTGATCCGTGTTGGCGGCAGCCTCGGTGTTCAAGAGATTGTGATTGGCATGGCGCATCGCGGCCGATTGAATGTTCTGGTGAACACTTTGGGTAAATCGCCCAAAATGCTGTTTGATGAGTTTGAGGGCAAGAAGGCGTCTGCTCTCTCGGCCGGCGATGTCAAATATCATATGGGGTTTTCGTCGGATCTCGCAACCCCGGGTGGTCCGGTTCACCTCACTCTTGCCTTTAATCCCTCACACCTTGAGATTGTGAATCCGGTGGTTGAGGGCTCGGTGTATGCCCGTCAGCGACGTCGCGGCGATAAGACGGGGGCAGAAGTATTACCAGTGCTGATTCATGGCGATGCCGCTGTGGCGGGTCAGGGCGTGAATCAGGAAATCCTAAATTTTTCTGCCACGCGCGGTTATGGCACGGGTGGCACCGTACATATTGTGATCAATAACCAGATTGGGTTTACCACCTCTGATCTCCGTGATTATCGCTCCTCGCTGTACTGTACCGATATCTTCAAAATGATCGAGGCGCCAATTTTCCATGTGAATGGAGATGACCCGGAGGCTGTCGCCTTTGTCACTAAACTGGCAATGGAATACCGGCAAGAATTCAAGCGCGATGTGGTGATTGACCTGGTGTGCTTCCGTAAACTGGGTCATAACGAGCAAGATGAGCCCATGGTGACGCAACCGCTGATGTACAAAAAAATCAGCCAGCACCCGGGGACTCGCCAGTTGTATGCCGACAAGCTGGTTGCGCAGGGTGTATGCACAGAAGGTGAGCCCGAGCAGGTCATCGCAGATTACCGTGCCGCCCTTGATCGGGGAGAGTTGCTTTACAACCCGGTGCTGGAAAACTATTCGCGCAAATTTTTAATTGACTGGGCACCTTTTATCGGTCAGCCCTATACGGATAAATGTAATACCACCGTGCCAATGGCTGATTTGAAAAATCTCGCCAAACAAATCGCTACGGTTCCTGATAACTTTACACTGCATTCACGCGTGCAAAAGATTATTGATGATCGGCGCTTGATGGGGGAAGGAAAACTTCCGCTGGATTGGGGTATGGCCGAAAACCTCGCGTACGCTACGCTGCTGGTGCAAGGTTTCGGTGTGCGTGTTTCTGGCGAAGATACCGGACGGGGGACTTTCTTCCATCGGCATGCCGTTTTGCACGACCAGAATCGTGAAAAATGGGACGATGGCACCTATATGCCCTTGCAAAACCTGGGGAATAAACAGGCGCCTTTTGTGGTGATCGATTCAGTGCTTTCAGAAGAAGGCGTCATGGCGTTCGATTACGGTTATTCCACCGCCGAACCTAATGAGCTGGTTATCTGGGAAGGCCAGTTCGGCGACTTTGCCAACGGTGCGCAAGTTGTTATTGATCAATTCATATCGTCTGGCGAAGCCAAATGGGGACGTTTGTCCGGGCTGACACTCATGTTGCCTCATGGCTATGAAGGGCAAGGTCCGGAGCACTCTTCTGCACGTATCGAACGCTTCATGACTTTGTCAGCAGAAAACAATTGGCAGGTGTGTATTCCTACCACGCCAGCGCAGATTTTTCATTTGCTCCGTCGACAGATGCTGCGCAAGCTGCGGAAGCCCTTGGTCATTATCACGCCAAAATCGCTGTTGCGGCATAAAGATGCTGTCTCGACGCTCGATGAGCTTTCCGAAGGCACCTTTCATACAGTGATTGGCGAAACCGAGAGTCTGGATGCCAGGAAAGTAACCCGCGTCGTCATGTGTTCCGGCAAGATTTATTATGAACTGATGGCGCATCGACACGAACAGAAAATCACTAACACGGCGATTATTCGGCTGGAACAACCCTACCCGTTTCCTGGGGCCGAGCTCAATGCGGAACTGGCAAAGTGGCCTAAAGTCAAGGAGGTCGTGTGGTGCCAGGAAGAACCCCGCAATCAAGGATGTTGGTACTGGTTGGCTTCGCGGCATCATCTGGTCAACGCCATAGGTCATGCCGCGCTATTTTTGGTGAGTCGTCCGGCTTCGGCTTCGCCTGCTGCTGGCTATTACGCCAAGCACAATGCACAACAAAAAGCAGTCATTGAGGGCGCATTTGGTGTGCTCAAGACCCCGCAGTAATTCATTGGAACGAGTGAGGAAAATATGCTGATCGAAGTTAAAGTCCCGCAGTTGTCTGAGTCGGTCGCTGAGGCGACGCTTTCCGCATGGCATGTCAAAGAAGGCGATGCGGTTGGCCGCGATCAAAATCTGATCGATATAGAAACCGATAAAGTCGTGCTGGAGCTGCCGGCCCCTGCAGCCGGTGTCATCGTTAAAATCATCAAAACCA
>JAUSQB010000296.1 GCA_030652715.1 Rugosibacter sp. | reverse complement strand
TGACCACGATGCTGCCCTTGAGCAGCAGCCGTTCCAGCACTTTCTTGATGTCGAACTGGGCATATTTTGCGTCGCGCACGCCCAGCGCAATGTTCTCGAAATCGCAGAACAGCGCCATATTGGTTATTTCAGGCAAGCCCGCCATGGACAACTCCTTTGGGATGATTTACAAAGCGCGAAGTTTCGCATGGAACGGCGCAACCCACAGCGGATAAACTGCCGCATTGTGCATCAAACAGCTTCCATCGCCGATTATCCCTAGCCCGCCGCACCCTTGCCACTGACTGCGCCGTCTCACCAGCGCGCCCCGAAGGAAGTACCCTTGGGGTGCCGACTTTTCATCGAATTTTCATGATCGCCACATTTCTGCATCACCTCGCCCTGGCCACACCGCTTTTTGCCATGGTGGCCATCGGCTACACGCCGGTGCGCTGGTTTCATTGGCCGCCATCGGTAGCCGAAGGCTTGAGCCGTTTCGTGTTTTCAATCGCCCTGCCCGCCATGCTGTTTCGCATGATGAGCGATTTTTCTCGCCTGCCGCCCGTGGACGCGCGCTTGCTGATCGCCTTTTTTGGCGGCTGTCTCATTGTTTTCGGTATCGGCCGTTTTTTCGCCTGGCGCGTGCTGCGGCTTGACGGTGTAGCGCAGTCCATCTTTGCCCTGGGTGGAATTTTCTCCAACAATGTGCTGCTGGGTTTGCCGCTGGCCAAAACCACTCTGGGGGATGCCGCCCTGCCCTCGGTTGCCTTGATCCTGACATTTAATTCGCTCATTTTATGGACGCTCGTCACCGTCTCTATCGAATGGGCAAAGCATGGCAGTCCCTCTTTTACCGGCTTTGCGAAAACGCTGCGCTCGGTCGTCACCAACCCCATTGTGGCATCTATTTTCGGTGGCACCTTGTTTGGCTTGGCCGATGGCCACATTCCCGCGCTGATCGATGCGCCGCTGGCCATGCTGGCGCAGATTGCAGCACCGCTATCGCTCATCGCGCTGGGCATGGGCCTGGCGCAATACGGCATGCGTGCGGGCTGGCAGCTGAGCACGGCGATTTGCGCCATCAAGCTCATGGTGCAACCGCTGGTCGTGTGGTTGCTGGCCACGGCCTTGGGTATCCCCGCGATGGAAACCCATGTTGTGGTGCTCATGGCCTGCTTGCCCGTGGGGGCCAACGTCTACCTGATGTCGCGCCAATTCAAAACGCTGGAGGGCCCCGTGGCCGCCTCATTGGTTATTTCCACAGCCTTGGCCGCAATCACCGTCCCGCTGGTGTTAACCCTGCTTGGAGTAGGCGGGTAATGATCTTACGCACGGCAAAACTCACGTTACCGCCGTCCGAAAAATGGACTGGCTTCGCGGCGTATCGCCAGCGCGCCCCGGAGGAAGTATCCGTAGGGTGCCGAGTTTTCGCTGCGCGCTGCTTTTCATGAATTCTCGTAGCGATCCGTACCGCCACCAAAACCTGGGAAATCATAAAAACATCCGTGAAACTATCTGCAAAAGACGGTGCCTCTTTACCCTCACTCTTTTCCATCCCGCACCAAGGATAGGCAGCATAATGTTAAAAATCTTGTTCTTTTGACTGGCTGCACGCAGCACAACCTGCCATTAATTAATACCTCATGTCCGCCGCACTCGAAACACTGCACCGCATCTTCGGCTATTCCTCATTTCGCGGCCCGCAAGCTGAAATCATTGATCACCTGATTGCGGGTGGCGACGCCCTGGTTTTGATGCCCACGGGCGGCGGAAAATCCTTGTGCTATCAAATTCCCGCCCTGTTGCGCACTGGCACAGCCGTGGTTGTCTCGCCCCTCATTGCGCTGATGCAAAACCAGGTAGATGCTTTATTGCAAGCGGGTGTGCGGGCAGCTTATCTGAACTCATCGCTCGATTACGCCACCGCCAGTGCCACCGAACAAAAAGTGCTCAATGGCGAGCTGGATTTGATCTACGTCGCCCCCGAACGCCTGCTCACCGACCGCTTTCTTAACCTGCTCGACCGCCTCGACAAGCAAGGACAGATCGCGCTGTTTGCCATTGACGAAGCGCATTGTGTCTCGCAATGGGGACATGATTTTCGCCCCGAGTACATCCAGCTTTCGGCCCTGCACGAACGCTACCCGAACATTCCGCGCATTGCGCTCACCGCTACGGCGGATGTGCTCACGCGTCAGGAAATCATCACCCGCCTGGGGCTGGATAGCGCGCGCACTTTCATTTCCAGCTTTGATCGCCCGAACATCCGCTACCTCGTCGCCGAACGGGATAATCCACGCCAGCAATTACTGGAATTTCTGGCCAGCCATCAGAACGAAGCAGGCATCGTGTATTGCCTGTCACGCAAGAAAGTGGATGAAACGGCGGCCTGGCTTAACGCTCAAGACTTCACCGCTCTGCCTTATCACGCAGGGCTGGATGCGACGACCCGGCAAAAAAATCAACAGCAGTTTTTACGCGATGAACCCGTCGTCATGGTAGCCACCATTGCCTTTGGCATGGGCATCGACAAGCCCGATGTCCGCTTTGTCGCCCATCTCGATTTGCCCAAAAGCCTGGAAGCGTATTACCAGGAAACCGGCCGCGCCGGACGCGATGGCGAACCCGCCGAAGCCTGGATGGCCTATGGCTTG
>JAUSQB010000289.1 GCA_030652715.1 Rugosibacter sp. | reverse complement strand
CCCATCAGGTAGTTGTTCACCACAAACGACCAGATTAAATCATTCGAGCGCAGCATGTTGAAGGCGCTGGCCATTTCACTGCCTTCCAGATAGCCGCGCTCTTGCATTTTTTTCTCAAGCGAAGTGACCTGGTTATCGTCGATGAACACACCCAGATCACCCGGTTGCGAAAAATCCAGCAGGGTGACAAAAAAAGTGGCTGAAGCGATGCGCTGGTCTTGTTTGGCGGCCATGTAGCCCATGGTGGAGGCCAACAGCGTGCCGCCCAGGCAATAACCGATCAGATTGATTTCTTTTTCACCGGTTTGTTTGCATACAGCATCAATCGCGGCGAGCGAGCCTTCGGCAAGATAATCGGCAAAACTTTTTTCTGCCAGGCGAGCATCCGGATTGACCCAGGAAATGACAAATACCGAATGTCCCTGGTCGGTGGCCCATTTGATGAATGAATTGGCAGGGCGCAGATCAAGGATGTAATACTTGTTGATCCAGGGCGGAATAATCAGCAGCGGGCGTTTGAATTGTTCTTTGGTCGTTGGCTCGAACTGCAATAGCTGGATCAGATCATTCTGAAAAACGACTTTGCCCGGTGTGGTGCCGACATTTTTACCCAGCGTAAAGGCTTCCGGGTCGGCCATCTTGATGCGCAACTGACCATCGCCGGCTTCGATGTCGCGCAGCAGATTGTTAAAACCGTTCAGCAGATTCTGGCCATGGGTTTTGACGGTTTCGCGAACTACCGCAGGGTTGGTCAGGGCGAAGTTGGTCGGAGAGAGGGCATCAACAAACTGGTGCGTGAAAAAGTTCACCTTCCGTTGCTCATCGGCCCCTAGCCCGTCGACGTCGCCGACCGTATCGTAAATATGGCGGGCGGTGACAAGATAGCTTTGCTTGATGAAATCGAATAAAAAATTGTCCTCCCACTGCGTATCCTTGAAGCGGCTATCGCCTTTCGGTGTAGTCGCCAAAGGCGATATGTCAGTATTCATGGCGCGCAGCATCGCATGTTGCCACAGCGAAAAGTAATCCCAGGCCAGCTTCATTTGCGCTTGCGCCAGTTTGTGCGGGTTGGCCAGCACTTTTGAAAACATGTCAGTAAAGGCCTGCAAAACCCCCAGGTCGTCTGTCGGCGGCGTGATGCCTTTTTGTATCTGGCGCTGCATATGTTCTGTAATCAGCTTTGCCGCGCGCTGGGCCACTTCTGCATAGGTATTGGCAAGACTCTGTGGGTCGGGTGGGTTGTTTTGTGACGCTTGGGCTGACATGGTTTTTCC
>JAUSQB010000287.1 GCA_030652715.1 Rugosibacter sp. | reverse complement strand
AGAGCAGATCAGGCGGCCGTTTGTTTTTCGCAAGTATCTGGTTTTTGGCGCGATAAATTCCATGCGCGATCTGCATGCGCAGATTAGGCCTGAGGTGATTAAAAAATATCAGGCGGATAACGTCAAGCTCGGGCCGGGGGGCATCCGCGAGATCGAATTTATTGCGCAGGTTTTCCAATTGATTCGGGGTGGGCGCGATGCAGCCTTGCAAGTGCAGCCGACGCTTGCTGTGCTGCAACTGTTGTCAGACAACCGTACCCTGCCGCCCGAAACTGTCTTGGCTTTGGCCTCCGCTTATGATTTTCTGCGTCGTGTTGAACACCGCTTGCAATATCTGGATGACGCCCAAACGCATAGGCTGCCAACGTCATCTGATGATCAGCTGCGTGTAGCACAGGCGATGAATTTTGCCAACTTTGCTGCATTGACTGAGGCACTCAACAGCCACCGCGCCATTGTTTCCAGTCATTTTGATCAGGTTTTTGCGAGTCCCGATGCTGATCAGCATCCGCTAGCCGTGCTTTGGCTGGAAGCAAATAGCGAGGCTGCCGAAGAGTTTGAGCGTCTGGGGTTTCACGATCCCAAAGCAGCGGCAGTGCACGTTGCAGCACTGCGTGCGGCGTCACGCTATCAGCAGCTACCGGATGAAATTCGCCGCCGCTTTGATGGTCTTGTTCCGCGCCTGATTGAGGCAGCTGCACAAGCGCATAATCCGGATGAAGCCCTCTTGCGTGGATTGAGTTTTCTTGATGTCATTTCGCGGCGCGGGGCTTACCTTGCCTTGCTTCAGCAATACCCGCAGGCGCTGCAAAAAGTGGTCAATTTGCTCGGTAGTTCACGCTGGGCTGCCAGTTATCTTGAGCAGCATCCGATTTTGCTCGACGAACTGCTCGATCAACGTTTGCTTGAGGTCGCGCCAGATTGGTCTGCATTTCGTCAGCAGTTGCAGCAGACGTTATTAGCACTCGAGCCGGATACCGAACGCCAGATGGATGTGCTGCGAGAGCAGCATCACGCGCAGGTTTTTCGCGTGTTAATGCAGGATATGGCGGATCTGCTCACCGTAGAAAAATTGTCAGACCATCTCTCGGATCTGGCCGATAGTCTGCTCGACGCTGCACTGATATGTGCCTGGAAAAAGCTGCCGAAACGTCATCGCGAAACACCCCGCTTTGCGGTGATCAGTTACGGTAAATTGGGCGGTAAAGAACTCGGTTTTGCTTCTGATCTTGATCTGGTTTTTCTTTACGATGATGCCGATGCGGACGCGGGAGAAATTTATTCCCGGCTGGGCACGCGCTTGAATACCTGGTTGTCAGCGCAGACATCCGCCGGACAGTTATTCGAGACGGATTTGCGTTTGCGACCCAATGGCGAGGCGGGTTTGGTGGTGAGTTCGATTGCAGCTTTTCGCGCGTATCAGCTTGAATCCGCCTGGGTGTGGGAACACCAGGCACTCACCCGGGCGCGTTACTCAGCGGGTGATGCAAGCGTGGGTGCTGCGTTCGAAGATATCAGGCGCGAAGTGCTGTGTCAGCCGCGTGATCTGGCCAAGCTCAAAGAAGATGTGTTGGCCATGCGGCAAAAAATGCATGACGCTCATGCAACACAAGGCGATAAACGTGCGCAGATATTCAACTTGAAGCATGATTCGGGCGGGCTGATTGATGTGGAATTTATTGTGCAATATCTGGTGTTGGGGTATGCCTATGAATATGCGGCGCTCACCGGTAACTTGGGTAACATTGCGCTATTGAAAATAGCGGCAGATTTGTCATTGGTTCCCGCTGGTTTAGCCAATGCGGCACGCGATGCCTATCGTGAATTTCGTCACCTGCAACATGGTCTGCGATTGAATTTTTCTCAGGCGACTGTATCGCCAGACGCGATAGGGCTACAAATAAATGCTGTGCGTGCCTTGTGGCACCATGTTTTTGAAACTTGAATGTAACCATTGAAGAAATTATAGGAACTATATGCCAGTTAATTATACAACCCCCGATGCTGCGGCTTTATTACCTGTGGCAGGTGTTCGGCTGGGTACGGCGCCAGCCGGGATACGCAAGAAAAACCGACACGATCTGACGCTGATTGCCTTAACGCCAGGCAGTCAGGTGGCGGGCGTTTTTACGCAAAACAGGTTTTGTGCCGCACCTGTCATCGTATGCCGCGAGCACTTGGCAGAAACAGCAGCCATGCGGGCGTTGGTGATCAATACCGGCATTGCCAATGCGGGTACGGGCGAGCAGGGCTTGGCCGCAGCAAATGACACCTGTGCTGCGGTGGCGCAGGTATTGGGATGTGCCCCGGGTGATGTTTTACCGTTTTCTACGGGCGTGATTCTGGAGCATTTGCCGACAGAACGTCTCATAGCGGGACTACCCGCAGCGCAGGCTGATTTATCCGAAAACAACTGGCATACTGCCGCACACGCCATCATGACGACGGATACGGTGGCCAAAGCCGCTTCGCGCCGTATCACCAGCGCCGACTTTT
>JAUSQB010000286.1 GCA_030652715.1 Rugosibacter sp. | reverse complement strand
GAAGCCTGTTGCGGCATGCCCAAGCTGGAACTGGGCGATCTGGAGGCCGTGGAAAAACTCAAGAACATCAACATTCCCCATCTGGTGAAGCTGGCTCAAGCGGGTTACGCCATTCTCACCCCCGTGCCCTCTTGCACGCTGATGTTCAAGAGCGAACTGCCGCTGATGTTCCCTCAGGATGCGGATGTCCAGCTCGTTGCCAAAGCCATGTTTGACCCGTTCGAATACCTGGTTCAACGCAACAAGGATGGTCTGCTCAAAACGGAATTCCCCACGCCGCTGGGCAAGGTCTCGTATCACATCCCCTGCCACTCGCGCGTGCAAAACATGGGGCGCAAGACCGAAGAAATGTTGAAGCTCACGGGTGCGACGGTGAACACGGTTGAACGCTGCTCAGGGCACGATGGCACCTGGGGCGTGAAAAAAGAGTATTACGCCATGTCGATGAAAATTGGCAAACCCGTTTTCAAGGCCATGGCGCAAAATGAGCCCGATTACATCAGCTCGGACTGCGCCATTGCTGGTCGCCACATTCAGCAGGGCATGGATGAAGCCGGCAACGCCGGACATGCCGTGAAACAACACCCGCTGACTTTATTACGCATTGCTTACGGACTGGACTAAACATGACACTCACTCGCGAATCCCTGCTCACACTGGAAGCCTATGCCAAAGCACGCCCCGCCATGCGCGCACAAGTACTGGAAACCAAAAAACTGCGGCGCATATTTCTCGGCGAACATGTCGTGCTGATTTTTGAAAACGAACTGCTGATTCGCTATCAAGTTCAGGAAATGCTGCGCGTCGAAAAAATCTTCGAGGAAGACGGCATCCAGCACGAACTCGAAAGTTATGTCCCTTTGGTGCCGGACGGCAGCAATCTGAAAGCCACCATGCAAATCGAATACGAGGATGAGCAACAACGCAAAGAGATGCTCACCAAACTCAAGGGCATTGAGGGCGCCATCTGGGTGTGCGTAGAAAACTTCCCTGCGGTGTCTGCCATCGCCGATGAAGACATGGAGCGGGAAAACGAAGAAAAAACCGCCGCCGTGCATTTTCTGCGCTTTGAATTCTCGCCAGAGATGATTGCTGCTGCCAAAGCGGGTGCGGCTATTTTCATGGGCGTTAATCACCCGCAATATCAAGCAGAAACTGGCGCGCTCGCCCCTGCTGTGCACGCTTCACTCGTTGCAGATTTTGTCTGAATCGACATTGCATCCCGTTTTGCCACCACACCAAGGAGAGCATCATGGATATCGGTATAACTAAGAAAGATCGCGAAAAAATCAGTCTTGGCCTCTCGCACTTGCTCGCCGACAGCTACACGCTGTACATGATGACGCACAACTTTCACTGGAACGTCACCGGCCCCATGTTCAACACCTTGCACCTGATGTTCATGGGGCAATACACCGAGCAGTGGAATGCGCTGGATTTGATTGCCGAGCGCATCCGCGCGCTGGATTTTCCTGCGCCCGGCACCTATAAGGAGTTTGCGCGCCTGGCCTCCATCAAGGAGGTTGACGGCCAGCCCAAAGCGCTTGAGATGGTGCGTCATCTGGTCAATGCACAAGAAACCGTCGCCCGCACGGCGCGCGGTTTGCTGCCTTTGCTGGATAAAGCCAACGACCAGCCCACGATAGACTTGATTACCCAACGCTTGGATGTGCATGAGAAAACAGCATGGATGTTGCGTAGCCTGCTGGAAGAGTAAAGCACAGCGCAAACAACGCCTACCGCCGTTTTAACGGCGTACAACACAGTAAGCCTTGACGATAACCGCTAAACTCGCCTCCCTGCTTTTATTCTTAGAAAATCACGGGAGACGAGTTTATGAAACTATTCAGATTTGGCCCCTTGGGCGAAGAAAAACCCGGTGCTGTCGATAACACAGGCCAGCTGCGCGATTTATCGCTATTGATTGACGACTTCACGCCTGACTGGTTAGCACCAGAAAAACTCGCCGCGCTCGAGGCCATCGATCTTGCCAAAATGCCACTCGTACCAACAGGCGCACGCTTGGGCACGCCTGTTGCCGGAATACGCCAATTCATCGCCATTGGCCTGAACTACCGAAAGCACGCGGAAGAATCCGGCATGGCCACCCCTACTGAGCCGGTGGTTTTCAATAAAGCCATCACCTCGCTCGCCGGGCCGAATGACGATTTCACCTTGCCCGAAGGTTCCATTGCGGGCGACTGGGAAGTGGAGCTTGCCATCATCATGGGGCGCACGGCGCAGCGCATTGGCGAAAGTGATGCACTAGCGCACGTGGCCGGTTATTGCCTGGCGAATGATGTCTCGGAACGCGACTGGCAAGCCAAGCGTAACGGGCAGTGGGTGAAGGGCAAAAGCTTTGACGGCTTTGGCCCGATTGGCCCGTGGCTGGTCACCACCGATGAGATTCCCGACCCGCAAAGCATTCCGCTGGAATTGGCCATCAACGGCCAGCGCATGCAACACAGCTCAACGGCTGACATGATCTTCCCCGTCGCGCACATCGTGTCTTACTTGAGCCAGTTCATGACGCTCTTGCCGGGCGACGTGATCATCACCGGCACGCCTGAAGGTGTGGGCCTCGGCATGAAGCCGCCACAGCATTTAAAACGCGGCGATGTCATCACGCTCTCGGGCGGCATTTTGGGCGCGCAACAGCAGCGCGTGCGCTAACTTCTCTTACTTTCATGGCACTCAAATCCACCATCTTCAAACTTGATCTGCAAATTGCCGACCTTGACCGCAACTACTATGGCAACCACACGCTCACCATTGCACGACATCCATCCGAGACGGATGAGCGCATGATGATGCGCGTGGTCGCCTTCATTTTGCATGCCGATGAAGCACTGGTGTTTGGCAAGGGCTTATCAACGGAAGACGAGCCGGATGTATTGCGCAAGGATTTAACCGGCAGTACCACGCAATGGATAGACGTTGGCCTGCCGGATGAAAAGCGCATCCGCCGCGCTTGCGGACGGGCGGATCACGTCGCCATCATCGCTTACGGCGCCCGCGCAACGGAGATTTGGTGGCAACAAAACCGCGCCGCATTCGAGCGCCAGGAAAAACTCACCGTGTATCAAATCAGCCCGGAAGACGCAGCTGCATTAACGGCTTTAACGGCACGCAACATGCAACTGCAATGCACGCTGCAAGAAGGCGAGCTGTGGCTCATCATGGGCGAGCAGAATCTGCGCATCGCGCCCCTGACATTAACCAGCGCACGCGAAAAGCATTAACAAAACACCTTAACAGCCAAAACACTCAATGACTGACTCCAGCCAAACCCCTAGCCCAGACCAGCCCGTCGCCACATCCCGCATGTCTTTCAACCAGCTGCCGCTCTCCCCCGCCATGCTGGCGAACCTGCAACAGCTGGGCTATGCGCAGATGACACCGATTCAAGCCGCCAGCCTGCCGCTCTCGCTGGCCGGGCAAGACCTCATTGCGCAAGCTAAAACCGGCAGCGGCAAGACCGCCGCCTT